>DAITPI010000141.1:4123-9346 GCA_036833655.1 Anaerolineales bacterium
GGAGGTAGACGTCTCAACGCCACGAACAGACAGAGAGCCGCGAGCAGAGCAAGGACAGCATATGCCCCACGCCATCCTACGCCCAAAAACACGAACAGGCCCAGCAGTAAGGGACCGCTCAAGACTCCTAACGAACCAGCAAAGGTCCAGCGCGCCATATTTTGTTCGTGGCGGGTTGGCTCGGAGTCCATCAGGCTGGCTTGCGAAAGACTGACGAATGCTCCGGAGGAGGGAAAAAAGAGGATGAAAGAGAAGAGCAGTATGTAGAACGTCGTGGAGATCGAAGTGATCGCCAAAGAAACTGTGAAAAGAATACCGCCGAGCAGGATGAGGGTGCGGCGTCGCCATACATCTCCAAGGATACCAATGAATGGCTCGATGAACGCGGCAAGGACGCCCGGCAGGCTGAGCAGAAAACCGATCTGCGTATACGTTAGATGAAGATCATCCCGGATGACGGGCAGCGCGACCTCGCCGACGCCAAAAACAAGCTCGTCGATGAATTCAATCAGAAGATAGATCCAGCTCATGTTTGGTACAGGTTGCCTGTAGGGCCCTTTACGCGGTGCAAGAAGTCATGACATTTTCGTGATAAAGGAATACTCATGAAACGATTGACATCCTGACGAGACATAGTATAAATGCCCGACCAGAGTCTGTTCGAAGGCGGTTTCGCACGTTACGCAAGGAACACATCTCGCGGATCGTGCTGAAATTGAAAAGATTGATGCCTTCGGATGGGTTCTTTCATTTTTTAACCCCTGGAGGTGTGAGTGAACGCGACTTTGAAACTTGGAGAGCACTTTATATTCGACCTCTCCGACTGCAACCATGAGATTCTCATGGATAGCGAGCGGGCCTACTCGCTGTTTGGGCAAGCCGTGCGTGAAAGCGGCTTGACGGTTGTAGATGAGGGCTTCTACAAGTTCAGCCCCCATGGCTTTACCTGTTTTTTGCTCCTCGCAGAGTCGCATGCAAGTCTGCATGCCTGGCCTGAATACGACTATTGCGCCATTGACCTCTTCACCTGCGCGATCGGCAAGGATATGCTGCCATTGATCCAGCGCATCAAGGAGTTGCTCGGCGCGGACAATTTTTCGCTGCGCAAAATCGACCGCGAAGCGGAAGTCGAACAGATTCCCTTTGCGCTACAGGGCTTATCCTAAAGGATCGCCCGCGTATGAGTATCTGGTTTACCGAGGAACTACATCCGTATTACCGCAAGGGCGTGCGCGTCAAGCGCGTCCTTGCAGACGAACAAACCCCATACCAGCACCTGCAGTTTGTTGAGACCGAGTTTTTCGGCAACGCCATGATCCTGGACGGGATCATCCAGTTGACCGAGCGCGACAACATGGGCTATCATGAAATGATCGTTCATGTGCCGATGCTGGCAGTAAGTAAGCCGAAACGCGTGCTGATCGTTGGCGGCGGCGATGGTGGCTCCCTGCAGCAGGTGCTGCGGTATCCATCCGTTGAAGAGGCGGTGGTTTGTGAGCTCGACCAACGTGTCGTGGATCTATCACGCCAGTTCTTTGCAAGTTGTTTCGGCGATCCCTGGTCGGACCCGCGGGCGAGGTTACTGGTTCGTGACGCGTTCGGTTACCTCGAGGAGAACCCGGGGCAATTCGACGTGATCATCTCCGACACGACCGATCCCATCGGCATGGCGAAACGCCTCTTTTCCGACGAGTTCTACAAGCTGATCGTGCGCGCCCTCGTGCCGGGCGGCGCGGCGGCAACACAGTGCGAGCAGCCTTTCTTCGATACAGATTTGATCAAGCAGATTTACAATTCTGCCAGATCGTTGACAAAGAATCCTGCGTATTACTATGCCAATATCCCGACCTACCCGGGCGGTGGGATCGGTTTCATGTATGTCTCGGACACACCGTGGGAAAACGGGTTGAGGAGTCCGTATCCGCCCGGAAGGAACGATTATATTAATCCGGAGATTCACAGGGCCGCATTCGCCCTGCCTGAATTCTTCAGAAGAGAGTTGTACGAATGATCAGTCCAGTGAAGGAAGTACAGGAAAGCCAGGAGGACGCGGCGGAATACTGGGGTGCGTCTACCTGCATCAACTTATATGAATGCGACCTGGCGCTTATGCAGGACGTCAGCGCTATCCGTGAGTTCGTAGTCTTGCTGTGCGACCGGATCAAGATGCGTCGCTATGGAGACACCCAGGTAGTGTTCTTCGGAGATGAGCCGCGCGTCCAGGGCTTTAGCATGACGCAACTAATCGAAACTTCGCTCATCTCGGCCCACTTTGCCGATGCCAGCCGCGCCATCTATCTGGATGTCTTTAGCTGTGCGCCGTACGATGCTGACGAGACAGCGAGATTTGCTGCAGAATACTTCAAAGCAGGTCACTATCGCTTTGACGTCGTCTATCGCAAATAGAGTCTGGATGCTCCTGAAGGTCTATCAAAGAAGGTCGTGCGCTGTGCATGACCTTCTTTCTTATCTCGCATGAAGTGTTGTCGGTTCCACGCTCGAAGTCGTTCTTATGTTTGTTTCCGAAAGCGGGCAACCAACGCGGGTGGGATCTCGCTAAACTTGCCGCCCCACCCCAGTGGACTGGTCTGCGGGTGATCCGGTGGGAAGGCACATTCCGCGAAGCCATCCAGCACAAATCCATTCCTGAAACCGAGATTTAGATAATACTGCAGCGGGCGCTCGAAGTACATCTGGGGCTGGACCTGGTTACGGAGTGCCTGCCCCCTGGCGGAATAAGAGCTCATGTAACGGGATATCTTCACAGAGTACATGGTCTTGATCTCACCAACATCGATCTCTTCCATCACATGCATGGAGGAGGAATTGTTGAACGCCGGGTGCGTGATGGAGAAGATGAATATCCCACCGGGCTTGAGCAGTCGTGGCAACATCCGGAACAGGGGCTCAATATTCGCCATATCGAAGAGCGCCATGTTGGAGAGGGCGGAGTCAAATGCCTGCAAACCGAGGGACAGAAGTTGTTGTTCGCTGGTCGCGTCGATTACGCGGTAAGAGATTAGAGATTCGAGATTGGTGGAGCGGGCTTTGGCTTTTTCGATCAGGTTCGCCGAAAAGTCGAATGCCGTGACGCGAGCGCCCAGGGCTGCCAGGCGACGGGAGGTAAGACCGTTGCCGCAGGCAATGTCCAGAATATGTTGGCCTGGCTGAGGGTCGAGCAAAGCCAGCAGTGACGGCCAGCACAACACGTTGAAAAAGTCATTGCCTTCGTCGCCCATGCGCGCATCCCAAACCTCGGCGTTGGCTTCCCAGGCCTCATGGGTGAATTCATGCGGGTTATCTGTCATACGCCGTTTTTACCACAGAACCGGATTGTAATTTCATAACTCTGGCAGCCTTTACCTGAGCTTCGCCAGTTACCTTATCAAGAGAAGGAGAGACGAAATGGACCCGATCAAAGGTTTACACCATGTGACCGCCGTCACCCGCGATGCACAGACGAATGTCGATTTTTATCGCAATGTCCTCGGTCAAAGGCTGGTGAAGAAGACAGTCAATTTCGATTCACCCGACAGCTACCACTTCTATTTTGCGGATGCGATCGGGACTCCTGGGAGCGTCCTGACTTTCTTTGCCTGGCCCGGCGTCAAACGTGGCCGAGGCGGGAACGGGGAGACCGCCGCTGTGGCCTACAACATCTCCAGCCGTTCGATTGGATTCTGGCAGGACTATCTGCAGCGGCAAGATATTGCTGTCTCTGCCATCGAGCGGCGCTTCGGCATGGAGGTCCTATCGTTTGACGATCCCGACGGCATGCGCATCGAGCTGGTCGCCTCGGATGTCGAGTCACCTGTCGCGTACTGGGATGAGGGACCCTTCCCTAGGGACCACGCTTTGCGCGGCTTCCATAGCGTCACGCTGTGGCTGGACGAGATCGAGCCAACCGCGGATCTATTGATCAACCAGATGGGATACGCTCTCGCAGACCAGGAGGGGAACCGTTACCGGTTCACGGGTGTATCGGAATCATTGGCTCGCACGCTGGACGTGCTGCATCGCCCGGTCAAGCCGGAGGACATGCCCGACGAAGCGGTCTTCGGCGCCGGTTCGATTCATCACATTGCCTTCCGCGTGCCCACCGACGAGCTGCAGCTGGACTACCAGGCGGCGTTGCGAGCGGCTGGATTTGGCGTCACCCCGATGCGTGACCGCAGTTATTTCCACTCGATCTACTATCGCGAACCGGGCGGCGTCCTTTTCGAGATCGCCACGGATGGTCCGGGCTTCGCAATCGACGAGCCGGTGGATTCTCTCGGAGAGAACCTTAAGCTGCCGCCATGGCTTGAACCGAGCCGCGCGGAGATCGAACAGAGCCTTCCTCCAATGACTTTACGACCCGTCGAGCAAGTCACATAAGGAATCAGGTCATTATGGGGGCAATCTATGAATTAGCTATACGATCGCGGCACAAAGGCTTGTATCACACCCTGAAATATGATAAATTGGACAGGCTTAGTTGACTGACATAAGCAGGAGGAAGTCGCTTGTCAACGTTCATTTCGTATTCGAGGGCCGATTCGGAATTTGCGATCCGGCTGGCAAAAGATCTTAGATCCGCGGGCTACGACATCTGGCTCGACCAACTGGATATTCCAACAGGGTCCCGGTGGGACGATGAGGTGGAATTTGCACTGGAGAATTGCACAACCTTCATGATCATTCTCTCGCCAGAGTCGCTGCAGTCGCAAAATGTCAAGGATGAGATTGGGTATGCGATCGATGCAGGCAAGAACATTTTGCCGGTGAAGATCAAGTCCGGAGAGATCCCCTTCCGGCTCAGGCGTTTTCAATACGTTGACTTCAGCAGCAAGCCCTATGCAGAGAGCCTGAAAGAGATCAAAACTTTCCTGCCAAAGCAAGAGAATGTTCTGAACACAATGCAGATCGAGAAACGACTGATCGGCGAGGAGCTCCAATCCCTGCTGGAGGCGACCGGGACGGCAGCAGCAGATCCTGCCAGCCCGCCGACGAAACCACGAATTCCCACCATCGAGCAAATACCGACACGCAAGAGGTCCATGCCCATAGCGCTCATGATTAGCCTACTGGCGGTCGTAGGACTCATTGCTGCGGGCCTGATCTTCAATTCGGCGCGGAGCAAAGAGGCTCGTGCCACAGCTGTTCCTACTGAAGTTTTGGTCGCGCAACCTTCCCCCACCGAAAAACCGACGGCGAGACCCACAGCCAATACGGGTCAGGTTG
>DAITPI010000142.1:0-9322 GCA_036833655.1 Anaerolineales bacterium
ACCGCCACAACCTGCCAGCAGTTTGCCAGCGGCACCAACGGAGATCTGCTTAACGAGCTCTACACCGTCAAGTCCAACAAGATCGGCAGCATCGCCCCAGGCGTGTTCTTCTACTACAGCAAGATCACCGCACCGGCGAGCAGCTTCCAGATCCAGGTGGCGCAGTCGAACACCAGTGGCAACCTCAACTGGGGACCGATCAAGATCCAGGACCTCGGACAAGTGATCGTCTGGACTGCCAACTGCACGAAGCAGACGGCTACTGCAACGTACAACGCGACGACTGGCTTGGTCACGATCAACGTGACTGGCGCCACAACCGGAGCGGTCTACTACGTCAGCATCAAGTACGATCCAGGTTCACTGGTTGGGAAGTCGGCCGTTGGCAAGCCCACTGTTCCGTACACGTTCGTAACGTCCATCAACGGCACCCCGGTCATCACGAGCTGGGACAGTGTGAACATCAAACCCAAGTAATAACAGGGAGGATTTTGAGCTAGCAACAACATAACTGGGAGGCCCGGAAATGGGCCTCCCAGTTGCTATTCTTGGCACAACACCTGTGCGGAGTCCCCGGAATTTAGAAAGTCTTAAGAAAAATTATCGCTTCTTTTAAACCCGCTCCGGTAGATTCAAGCTTGAAAGATGGAAAAGAAAGTTCGCACGAAGGACAAAGAAGGCAGGCGACCAATGCTTATGACAAGCGATGCCGATTTCCAGAGCCATTCTATGAGCAGCAGCTTCCTCCATTACAGGCGACCCCGGATCTTCCACAGGGGACTGGTCGAAACGCTGGCAAAGATCGTGGGCGTGCGCGATCCGAGTCTGCAGTTCCACGCCCTCGGCGCGGCCAATTTTGCGACTAAACTTGCCCGGCGACTTGGATTCTCTGAAGAGCGGGTGGACGTGGTTCGAAGAGCCGCGCTGCTGCACGATATCGGCAAACTGGGGGTTTCTCAGGAGATCCTTTCCACGTCGGAATTGCTTACGCAAGGGCAGTATGAATTGATCAAGACCCATTCGGAACGCGGCGCGGCTTTACTACAGGAATGTCTGGAATGCCAGGACCTGATCCCCATCGTGCTCCATCACCATGAACGTTTCGATGGCACCGGCTATCCCGATGGGATCGCCGGTGACGAGATCGAAATGGAAGCGCGTATCATTGCCGTGGCGGATGCCGTGGATGCCATGGAATACGGCCGGCCCTATCGCAAGGCGCGTCCCATAAAACACATCATCGCTGAACTGGAACGGTGTTCCGGCACACAGTTCGATCCGCTTGTCGTTCAGGCAGCCATTCCGATCCTGCTGGAAAAAGAAGTCGAAAATGAGCGGCTGCGCCGGGCGCAAACCCTGTCTCCGGGCAGTTAGGTTTTGCCCTTGGCGCATGCCTTGCTGAGAGGTCTGGAGGCATCTATATGGAATTACTCACCGGAATCTTTACTGCTTTTGGGCTTTCAGCCAGTGCGGGCTTGAATGCCTACATTCCACTGTTGATCGTCGGGCTGGTGGCACGCTATACGACGCTGCTCAGGCTTAGTTCCCCCTGGGATACCCTTGCCAGCCCGTGGATCATCCTGTTGCTGTGTATATTGATCCTGATCGAAATGCTGGCGGACAAGGTCCCGGTTGCAAACCACATCAACGATCTGATCCAGACTGTGATCCGGCCTGCAGCCGGGGCAATTGCCTTTGCTGCCAGTGCGCACGTGGTTACGGAGGTCAATCCTACTCTGGCGCTGGCGGCGGGTCTGCTGATCTCAGGCAGCGTCCATATCGCAAAAGCCGGGGTCGTGCGGCCCATGGTGACCGCCAGTACCGGCGGGGCTGGAAACATTCCGGTCTCGATGACAGAGGACGCCGTCTCGACCTCCCTGTCTCTTGCTGCCATTATCTTCCCGATCCTCGTGGGGACACTTCTGGTCGTTCTTGGCGCCTTTGTGATCTGGTGGTGGTGGCGGAAATGGGAGAGCAGACTCGCAACCTGACGGGGCCCTTGTGAAACTGCAGTGCATCCTCAATTCTTTGAAGCGCAATAACCCTGCAAAGAAATCATCCTGGTATTTCGAAAACGGATCGTTATCGAGAGAAAAGATGATCTAGCATCCAGGCGATGAGAAATAGATTGAGGTGCTGCCAACAGTATTCTTCAGGTCCCTGATGATTCCAACCCTGCGGTTCGAACGATTTTAGGTTCCACTTTTGTCCCAATCGAGTAAAATGAGGCCTGGGAAACCATCAAACGGACGACTTTCTCTCAACCTGATCGTGCTATATGCCACTACAATATCAAAAAGCTGTTTCATGGAGCAAGCTTATGAACGAAAAGACCAAGCCCGAAGTTAACCTCAGCCAGGATGTGCAGGTGATCCGGAACATCCTGTTTGGCGAGCAGCTGGAACAGATCCAGAACCGGCTCGAGGCGCTGGAGAGGGAGCTCGCCGCAGCCCGAAAGGAAAACAAGGCGCTGTGGAAGGAGCTCAAAGCCGAGACGGAGCAACGTTTTGAGCAATTCAGCGCCCGCCTGGAGCAATCGAGCGGCGCGCAAGGAGAGGCGAATGAGGCGCTCCGCAAGGATTTCGAGGCCCAGCTCGCCGAAGTCAGCAAGCGCCTGTTGTCCCATGAAGAGCAACAGGGCGGGCTCCTTTCCTCGCTGGCAGAAGCGCTCACAAAAGTAAGATAGTCGTTCTGGTGGATGGCATGTCCGACCGTTTGCATGACGGGTCTGAAGGAAGGATCGGACCGGAGGAAGCAGAGAACGCCCTGCAACAGGCGTTGCTGCGCCTCACCAGCCCGCAGGCGCGAGAGCTTGAATATGATCTGGATTGTCTGCGGGAAGAGATCATAGCCCTGAAGAAGCTCGAGGGAGACAACACAGGCGAGCTTCGAAAGAAATTAGAAGAGACCAATTTAATCCTCGATCGCATCGAGCGCAAGTTCCTGTCGTTGGGCGATGAGCTGCGCGACCCCGCCGGTATCGAGGAGCGCCTGGAGCACACGGTGTTGCCGGCGCTCCACAGGCAGGTGACGGAGCGTGAAGACGATGTTGCCGAAGTGCTTGCCCCGGTGATGGGTCCCGCTATCCGGCGCCAGATCCGGGATGCGAAAGAGGACATCATCGACGCGCTCTACCCGTTGATCGGGCAGATCATCGGCAAGGCAATCTCGGAAGCCCTGCGCGAGCTCACTCGCAACATCGATACACGCCTGCGCCAGCAGCTGAATTTCCGCGACCGCTGGAATCATACGCTGGCGCGCCTGCGCGGCGTTTCGGAAGCGGAGCTGATGATCCGGGAGGCGCTGCCCTATTCCATCGAGCGCGTCTTCCTCGTGCACCGCGAGACCGGTTTGCTGATCTCCCATGTCGCAGCCCAGGCAGAGGACGCCGGTCAGCTCGATACCATCAGCGGGATGCTGACCGCCATCCAGGACTTTGTGCGCGACTCCTTCAGCGGCGGCGAGGGGGACCTGGAGGAGATCACGCACGGAGGCCGGCGCATCCTGCTCGAAAGCGGGCAGCGTGCCTACGTGGCGGTCGGCTTGAGCGGCGTGGAGCCGGTGGGCTACAGCGAGCGGATCCGGGAGGTCAACGCGGAGATCAACCTGCGGTACGAAGAGGATCTGAACAGGTTTAATGGGGATATGGGACGACTGCCGGATTTCAAGCCTCTCCTCTCGCCGCTGCTCTCCCCTCGAGCCGCGGCGAGCCAGGCGGAGACGGGCAAGCCGCTCTCGCCCTCTCAGAAAAGAGTTGTTGGAATTTCCGTGCTGGGCTTTCTGTTGCTAATGGCGCTGCTGATCTTTGCCTGTCTGTTTGTAGTCAAGCTCTGGCCTGTTGCCTTCGCACCCGCGCCGATCATTATGCCGACTGTGCTGCCGACTCAGACTCCCACCCTGAGGCCTACGCTTACGTCGACGGCACTTCCCACGTCCACGGCGCTTCCCACGTCCACGCCCACCCCACTTCCAACGAAAACTCAGGCGCCTCAACCTTCACTGACACCCACCGCATTGATTGGGAAGCTTACTGGCGATCTATACATCCGCGAGGAGCCTTCGGCTGAGTCGCAGGCACTGGGCGCCATAACCGCTGGAGAGGAAGTCACCATCATAGATCAACACGATCATTGGTATCAGGTGATCTGGCCCGCCAGGGGTGCGCCATTGCTGAAAGGCTGGATCAACGGTGAAAGATTTCTAGTTTCGCCAGTCGAGCACGCTCCCTGATATTCTTCGAAATGGATCAGGGACTTGCACCGATGATTTCACGGGCCCTCGTCGCAACTGTCATCCGGCAAAGATAGGGATATTAAGCCTCCTGGTTGTGGAAACGCTCAGCTACAAGGCAAGCGTTCGAACGGCCCGGGATGGTAATAAAGAATGCTATTATGTCCAGAATTCCGCTGTGGGAAACAAACGTAAAATGCCCAACGAGAAGATCTTTATTGCAGAAGAAGAATCCGCAATAGCCCAGGATATTGCCAGGAAACTGGAAGCCCTGGGGTATGTCGTTGCTGGATTCGGCGATCGAAGTGAGAGCGTCCTCCAGAAAGTCGGAGAGCTGCTCCCCGATCTGGTACTGGTCGACCTTCGACTCAAGGGTCGAATGAATGGAATCGAGGTTGCAAAATACATCCACACCAATCTTGACATCCCGGTGGTCCTGATCAGCACGCATTCAGATACGCTCACCCTGCAGACGATCATGCTGGCCCAGGCGTATGGCTTCATGAGCAAACCATTTGAGGTGCGTGAGCTGAAATCCACCGTGGCCGGGGCGCTCTATAAACACAGTATGACCCGCAAACTACGCGAAAGCGAAGAGCGCTACGCCCTGGCCGTTCGTGCCGCCAACGATGGCATCTGGGATTGGAACCTGAAGACGAACGAAATCTATTATTCGATCCGCTGGAAAGAGATGCTTGGTTACCAGGAAGATGAGATCCGTGCTGACCTCAATGAATGGTTCAAACGTGTGCATCCGGATGACCAGAGACAACTCCAGGCAGCCCTGGTTTCACACCTCAAAGGATCAACTCCTCACTTTGAATGCGAGTATAGAATCCGGCATTCCAACGGAACGTACCTGTGGGCGCTCAGCCGTGGCCTGGCAGTGCGTGACCCGAAGGGAATGGCCTACCGCCTGGTGGGATCTCAATCCGATATTACTGCCCGCAAGCTGGCTGAAGAACGCCTGGCTCACGATGCTGTCCATGATGCCCTGACCGGGTTGCCCAATCGCCTGCTCTTCCTGGATCGACTGCAGAATCGCCTGGATCGCACGAAGCGACATCCCAACGATTTATTTGCGGTCATGTTCATCGACCTTGACCGCTTCAAGGTGGTAAATGACAGTCTCGGACATGCGTTTGGCGACCAGCTGCTGGTTACAGTATCCAATCGCCTGAAGCAATGCCTGCGACCGGAAGATACAGTCTCCCGATTCAGCGGAGATGAATTTGCGATCCTCGTCGACGTAATCAGCGATGTCAACGATGCCCGCCGCATTGCCGACCGCATCCGGGGGCAATTGGTAACGACCACCTTGCTGGGAGTCGTAGAGCGGTCCCCAACAGCCAGTATTGGCATTGTCATATTCAATCCGGGTTACACGGCCGCCGAAGAACTCCTGCGGGACGCGGATTTAGCCATGTATCACGCAAAAGGTTTGGGTGGAAACCAGTTCCAATTATTCGACAACAAGATGCATACCAGCGCAGTGGCACTCATGCGCCTGGAGGGAGAATTGAAACATGCTGTGGAACGAAAAGAATGGCTGATCTATTACCAGCCTATCATTTCGCTCTCGAGCGGAAAGCCGGTTGGTGCGGAGGCGCTGCTACGCTGGCAACACCCGCAACGGGGCATCCTTTCGCCCCAGGAATTCATCCAGATTGCTGAAGATACAGGATTGATTTTGCCGATCGGGGAATATGTGCTGCAGACCGCCTGCGCCCAGGCGAAAGCCTGGCGCGAAGCCGGGCACACCGATTTCTGGGTGTCTGTGAACATTTCGGGACGCCAGTTCAAGGATAGAGACCTGGTTCAAAAGGTAACCCAGATCCTCTCCGCCAGCGGCCTCTCCGGGGACGGTCTCCGTCTGGAAATTACGGAAAGTGTCGCCGTACGCGACCAGGAGTACACGATCGGCATCCTGAACGAGCTGAGCAGTTTGGGCGTGCACGCCTCCCTGGACGACTTTGGCACCGGATATTCATCGATCAGTTACTTGAAGCAATTTCCACTAAACGTCTTGAAGATTGACCGTTCCTTTATTCAAGACATGCAACTTAATCAAAAGAACGAAGCCCTGGTCAAGGCGATCATTGGAATGGCGCAGTCCATTGGACTGGAGGTCGTCGCCGAGGGCGTGGAAAAGGATGAGCAGCTTGCTTTCCTGCGCACGCAACGGTGCGACCAGGCACAGGGGTTTCTGCTCAGCCGGCCCATCCCTGCAGCGGAATTAACCAAAATGCTTGCTTAGCATTTGCCTCACTTCAGCCTGCGGATACGAAACGGCCTTTGCCCTGCCGGTAAGGGATCATGATCGGCTGATTCCACAAAACGTTTGAAAGTCCCGCCTGCCATACAAGGGCAACTTATGCAACTCCGGCTCCGCCGGAGCGCTTTTTCGATTCATGAGTTGCAGCCTCATTGCCTTGCCAAAATGAAAGCTTAAGACCATATTCCTACCCCTGTTTTCGGGCATCCTTCAAATTTTTGTGAAGTACTGATACTGCCAAAACAGCTTTCAGAACTGTAAACAATCCCGGGCGAGATCCGCTAACCATTACCACTCGTGAGCGTCACGTTATTGCGCAAAATGGCTGATCAACTTGTGATTACGACAAACCAAACCAGACTCACCCGCAAGGTGCGCGTGCCCATTCGCACGAAGCTGACCTTTCCGTATTTGCTACTCACACTGATCCTCGCCATTGCAGCCGCATTTCTGATCACACAACTGGTCGTCGAAAACGTACAGGAACGCTTCGACAAACAGTTGTTCGAGGTAGGCAAGATCTCCTCCGAATTGATGGTCACCTATGAGTCGCAGCTACTGGAAACCCAGAGACTGCTCGCGAATGTGGAAGGTGGTCCAGCTGCCCTTCAAGCCAGAGATCCGCAACAATTGCGAAACCTGACTCTAGGCATTATTGCCAATGACCAGCAGGAGGCGGCCGAGTTCCTGGATCTGGCGGGGAATCACATCCTCTCCGTCCACCAGATCCGGGGGGGCAATCCGGAGGATTATGAGGTATTCACCGGTGGGCAGACGAGCTTCAGCAGTCTGGAGATCGTCCAGAATGTGCTGGGTCGCGAGGTGGACGCCCGGGGAGATAAGTTTTCCGATATCGTCGAAACCGACGACGGTAAATTTCTGTATGTTGCGGGGCCCATCTATGATGAAAGAGGTGCCCTGGTAGGGGCTGTTCTGGTTGGCAGGTCCCTGCAAACACTGGCAGCCGATATGCGCTTCAAGACGTTTGCGCAGATCAGTTTTTACGATTTGTCAGGGCAGGTCTTATACACGACCCTGCCATATCCTTACAAGCTGGCTAAAGAATACGCCGATCAAGCGATTGCGTCCAAAGATGCCAGTTCCCTGAAGCGCAGTCTCGACGTGGTGAATATCCCGTATGCTGAGATTCTGGGTTCCTGGGAAGTGCGCGGGGAACATCAGATCGGTGTTTTGGGAGTAGCACTGAGTGAGAATTCTTTCGTTCAGATGACCAACGCCTCGCGTTGGCGCATTTTTCTCCTGGTCGCAGCCGCAAATTTCCTGGTCATCCTGGTGGGCTTCAACCTTGCCAACGCAATCACTCGTCCGTTGCTCCGGTTGGTGCAAGCCTCCCAGAAGGTAGCGGATGGCGACCTGAATGTAAAAGTGGACGCCCACTCGAATGATGAAGTCTCGCTCCTCACCGATGTATTCAATACGATGGTGGCAAACCTCAATCATTCGCAAAGGCAGTTGATTCGATCCTACGATGAAACCCTCGAAGGCTGGGCAAAGGCGCTCGAGCTGCGTGATAAAGAGACAGAAGGTCATTCGGAGCGCGTGACTGACCTTACGGTCAGGCTGGCGCAGGCGATGGGAATCCAGGGTGAGGCGCTTGTAAACATTCGTCGTGGAGCCCTGCTGCACGATATCGGCAAGATGGGCACACCCGATGCGATCTTGAACAAGAATGGTCCCCTGGACGAAGAAGAAAGGCGGATCATCGAGAAACATCCCCAGCATGCCTACGACATGTTGAGACTCATCGAATACTTACAGCCCGCCCTGGAGATCCCCTATTGTCACCACGAAAAGTGGGATGGGACCGGCTACCCACGCAAGTTGAAGGGGGAGGAAATTCCGATCTCGGCGCGCATATTTGCGGTGATGGATGTATTCGATGCATTGAGCAATGACCGTCCATACCGGAAGGCCTGGGCGTTTCCGGAGGTCTTTAAATACCTGAGGGATCAAAGCGGCAGTCATTTTGATCCGAGAGTTGTGGAAGCCTTTATTCGGCTGATGAATGCGGGATAACGGGAATCACATGGCCGCTGGAAGAGCCGATCTCCGCACCGTCATAGCAGAGACAAGAGGCGATCGCTCGCGGCGTCTGATGAACGTCGCGCTCGTGCTTATATTCTTGTCCTTCCTGTTGTTCCTCTGTCAAATCCTAAATCTGACGGCATTTTCCGCGAGCGCCCGGAATTTCGAAAGCCTGCCGGTTTCCATCCGGGCCGGCTCGCAGGCCGACTACAGCCAGGATCCGCGCGGCCACCCGATTCCTGCCATCGATGAGAGAATCCTCAACCAGATCATCATGGAAATCCCGGGTAGGGGAAGTCTGCAGGAGCGGATTGGCACGTTGCAGGCTGTCCTCTCCTCGCCTGTGTTCACGATGACACCGGATCCGCGTCTGCCCGCAACCCCCACGCCGACGTTGGCTCCCGCAACGTCCACTGCAGCCTCCAGATTACCAGCCTCAACTTCGCCGACCACTGCGCTGCCGACTGCGACCCGATACATTCCGCCGATCATCACAGCCACCCGTCCCTATTCCACCGATAGCGCGCCTGTGGTTGTTGTTACAAACACCCCGAAACCGCCCAGGAACACTGCCACACAAATGCCAGCGGCAACAAGCTTTACTCCGACAGATA
This sequence comes from Anaerolineales bacterium, assembly GCA_036833655.1. GTDB lineage: Bacteria > Chloroflexota > Anaerolineae > Anaerolineales > Villigracilaceae > Defluviilinea. The sequence goes on from DAITPI010000142.1 coordinate 9,166, forward strand.
CGCCGACTCTCGCTTCCGCCAACACTGCAACCTACACGCCGACGTTCACCCAGACAGCGACTTCTACCTTCACACCTACCTACACTCCAACCGACACGCCGACATTCACACCTTCTCCGACGAGTACCTCCACTCCTACCTACACCCCCACTGACAC
>DAITPI010000143.1:0-9321 GCA_036833655.1 Anaerolineales bacterium
TAGTATGTCGCGATGGGAGCCCTGCTCGTGTCTCGCTACATCATCCATAGGACGCCGGTACCAGATCACGTGTTCCGTAACGGTCAATGAGAATACTATACCCGGTCGCATACGCAAAGGAAATGAGGAATCTCCCCGACAAAGTAGGGTATGTCCTGACAGGCGGCGAACAACACGCATCGAAGATTCGCTCCAAAAAGCCAATCTCTCCCGGAGACGGGCTTCTCATTCTATGGCAGATCCGGCACGTCTGTACTTACCGGATAGATCAAATACACGGTCCCGCCGGAAGCCTGGAGCCAGAGTGGCTCGAACTCCGAACGTAAGTAGGTATGTTGGACCGTATGATCTTGACTGGAGGCTGGATCATTGACCACCGGGTTCCCTGCAGCGTCAAAGCCGACGAGCACGAGCAAGTGCCCATTTGTAGATTCAATGTCGGAGCCGGTCAGCTCGCTCTTTTTCCAGGCAATGGACATGATCACGGGCACGCCGGCGTCAATATACTCTTCTGCTTTTGCCATGCTGGTGAAGCGCGCGACATAGGCTTCATATCCCTTGGACGCAGCATACGCCGTGTTGAACGGCCAGTTGCCGTGACCGTCATAGACCCAGTCGTAGACGCCGTCCACGGCCGCACGGACGCGTTCCTCACAGGATCCCGTCTCGCCCCAGTAGCCCAACACCATCGATGTGGAGGTGGGGCTGCACCAGACCTCGCCGCCATCCGGGTATACCATCTGCGAGCATCCCGGAACATCGAGCTTTTTGTTCCAAAGTGCAGGATTCCCTGCCGAGACACTGGCTGATTTTGGTGCTGTCGTGGAATAGGCAACGGAGACGTTTTTCACGCTCGGTGAGGCACTGCCATCCTCACTGAACAAGCGCAGCTTGATCTGGAACTTGTTGGTTGTCTCCTTTTTGTTCGAGGAAACAAATGTGTCCACGGCGACGTACCCGTCCGAATCCCCCTGCAACCTGACCGAATGACGCTCGATGGTGGAGTAGCCGGATGCCCAGATACCAAGCACATACCACTTGCTCCAGCGCGTGCCATACTGTGCGCGGAACTGGACTTCGATCCAGGTACCGGCAGGTGTCAAAGCGTTCCAGGATGCAAGCGCCTCTGTGTAGTTGAAAGGGGTGGAAATCTCCGGGCTTGTCGCTTCGCCTACGAAGTACGGACCACCATTATAGTAATTCTTGTTGTTGTAGGCTCCCGCCGGGTCGGAGCCGGTCAGGGCGCCAACACGATCAAATTCCAGTGCTCCTGCCGCTGTGAGTCTTGCACCACTCAACGTCCAGCCAGCAAATGGGCTGTTCGCAGCGCGCCAGCGGACGAAGCCAGTCTGGTAGCCCCCATCCCCTTTTCCTTTTGCAGATACGGACGAAACAGTACTTAGCATCAAGACTCCGACTAGTATTATGCGTGCGAGCGGAAGAAGGATACTCTTCATCAGATATCTCCTTGTTCAATTGATCAGGATGGGGAAAGGTTCGGTAACTGTGGCGATGGTTCTCCTCAGAAGGAATGGGAGGCACTATTACTTTACAGCAAAGCTATGGAAATATCAACAAGTACTTCTGGATGAAAAACCCGCTATGCTGAGAGCGTAGCGGGTGATTGCTCTTCCGGCTATCTATCTTTTTCGTTTTGGCGCCAGGCGGTTGTGACCGTAACTGGTCGGGGTCGGGCGGGCACGCGGCGGGCGGACCCCTTCTTCTCGCCCCGAGCGATGTGTCGGCGGGGCTGGAACATTGTAGTCAAAATCGGGCAGCGTCTCCCGCTTGAGCGGTCCCATGATGCGCTCGAGAGCCCGGATCATATCGGTGTCCTCCGGCGTGACCAGCGTGAACGCGTCCCCGGTGCGCTGGGCGCGTCCCGTGCGCCCGATGCGGTGGATGTAGGCGTCGGCGGTATCCGGCATATCGTAGTTGATGACATGCGAGATGCTGTCGATATCGAGACCACGTGCGGCAATATCGGTGGCGATCATGATCTGGAAATGACCGGTCTTGAAGCCGCGCAGCGCCTGCTCGCGCTGTCCCTGGGTGCGGTTGCTGTGCAGGCTGGTGACGCGGAAGCCGGCGTGGGCGATCTGCCGGGCGACCTTGTCGGCGCGATGCTTTGTGCGCGTGAAGACCAGCACGGATTCAGTAGCGGTCTGCTTGAGCAGCTTCGACAACAGCGCCGACTTCAGGTGGGACGGCACAGGATACAGCGCATGGGTTACGGTGTGGGCGGGCCGGCTGAGTCCCATCGTGATACGTTGGGGATCTCGCAGCGATTGCGCGGCAAGCTGCTCTACCTCTGCCGGAAAGGTTGCGGAAAACAGCATCGTCTGGCGCTGGACCGGAACCGCCTTGATGATCCGGCGCACGTCTGGCAAGAAGCCCATGTCAAACATGCGGTCCGCCTCGTCCAGAACGAGGACCTCGATGCGCTCCAGCTTGACGTAGCGCTGTTGGAGGAGGTCCAGCAGGCGACCCGGTGTCGCGACCAGGATCTCGACGCCCTCACGCAGCGCCTTGATCTGGCGGTTCGCAGCCACGCCGCCGTAGATCGTCGTGCTCCGCAGCTTTGTCCCGGCGGACAGGGCGCGGATGACCTGATGGATCTGCTCGGCGAGCTCACGCGTCGGTGTGACAATCAGGGCGCGAGGCATCCCGCGCGGCCCGTCGAGAAGCCTGTTGAGAATGGGCAGCACAAAGGCAGCCGTCTTTCCAGTGCCCGTCTGGGCGGTGCCGATGATATCCCGTCCGCGCAAAGCTGCCGGGATGGCTGCCTGCTGGATAGGCGTAGCGGTCTCATAGCCCGCATACTTGATTCCCTGCATCAGGCGGGAATCCAGATTAAATTGTTCGAAGTTCAAAATTCTTCCTTGTCTTCAGAAGTCTTGTGGATGTTTCAGGGGAATTGAGGAAGTGCTCAAGCGCGAAAACAGCGGTGGACTGCTGATATATGAATTGATGTAAGAATATTATACCCTACTCCTACTCATATCGCGCTGAGCGGAGTGGCGCGAAAGCGCCACGCAGTCGAAGCGCGGGTGAGGAATCTCTCAATCCGTGGCAAAAGCCCTTACTCCGCCAGCGAGAGTTCTCCGCTTGCTTTCTGTTGAATCTCACTCCGAGTCAGCAAGATCACCGCGATCAGAATGAGTGCGCCGCCCAGGATGGTGATCGGCTGCAGACGCTCGCCGAAGAGCAAGCCCGCCAGAAGCACCGTGACAACCGGCTCCAGGGTGGAGAGCATCGCCGCGTTCGTCGGACCGATCCGTTCCAGCCCCGCAAGGAAGGTCGCGACCGGGATCACGGTTGCAACCAGCACAATGCCGGCGATACCGAGCCAGCCGGAGCTCGTGACCGGGAAGTGAGCGCCGTTCCAGGCGGTCAATCCTCCATATACGCTCGCAGCCGAGGCAAAAATGATGAACGAGGATTGCAGCGCGGACACATGCTTCATCACATTTGTGCCGACAATGATATATACCGAGTAGATCAATGCGGCGGCAATGGCAAGCACGATCCCGTAGAGCTGTCCCCCGGCGGGGTCCACTGTCAGCGCCGTGCCGACCAATGCCAGGCCGATCGCCAGGATTTTGACCCCGGTGGTCTTTTCGTGCAGAAAGATCACCGACAGGATGAAGACAAACATCGGATAGAGATACAGGAGCAGGGCGACCAGCCCGGCGGAGGCGTATTTGATGGCGCTCAGGAAGGAAAACGACTGACCCACGTAACCCAGCGCCCCCATGCCGATGAGCTGGAGCAGGATCTTGCCGCGTGGCAGCCGCTCCCGGCGAAAGAACAGAATTCCGGCCATCAGCACAGCCGCGAAGCCGAAGCGCAGGAACATCATGGAAAATGTATCCAGCCCGTCTGCGTATAGAAATCTTCCAAAGATCGCCAGCGTTCCAAAGGAAGCGGCAGAGATTACGATGAGCAGGATTCCGGTGATGCGTTGCATGCCATGACGACTTTTCCAGAAATATAACATACCCTGTAGAACAGAATCTCCTCGTTCAAGAGGAGATTTGTCCTTCTGCTACAGGGAGATGACCGATCACGGGCGAGGGATCACTTCTCGTTGCCGCCCGGTGACTGAACCCGTCCCAGATCTCCTGCGGGTAAACGATCGCATTGGTGCCAGGTAATTGCTCCATGGCGAGCCCTGTATTCAGGTTGATCCCGATCTGCTGGTAGGCTTTGTATGCCAGCTGGCTGCAATAAAAGGCATCTTCGGTCTCGGTTTTCAGGAAATTCAGGTTGTACGGCTTGCCTACCTGGGCAAGGCAATATTTCGCCACCCGGGTACGCATTTCCGCCTGCTCCTCCTCCGAGACTTCCAGCCCATCGATGGGCGAAACGACGCCATAAAAGGTGTCGAACAGGTGCCCGCGTCGCCGCGCCATGCGCTCTGTATTCCATTCCCCGTTGAAGACTGTGAACTTGATCACACCGTGCGCGCCCGCTTCGATGCACCTGCCGTTCGGTCCCAGATAGATCGCCACATGGTCCACGTCGCCCGGCACGAGCCGGCCCACGAAACGCCAAAACTCGCCGGGCAGGATATCCGGCTTGCCGTTCATCGTGCAGATGATATCGCCCGTCTGTAAGGCAATCCCTTCGATCTGATAGGTATATACCATGTTGGCTCTGTACTCATTATACGGAGAAGTCAGCTTTTTGTTTCAGCAGAATTTCCCTGTTCCGCGTGAGCATGTTCACGACCGCTTGCGAACCAGGAAATCCATTTGATGAGCGATATAAACCAGCTCGCCCCGCTCGATCTGTTCCTGCCGTCTGGCAAGCCAGGCTTGGAATTCGGAGCCATCGAGCTCATCGCAGTCGCCTAACGCCTCTCCGAAAAAGCCCAGAATGAATTGCAGGAAATACTTTTCCTCGGCAGGATATTCATCGCCGTGGGCGTACACGACCCAGTCGGAGGCGCCGGCTGCCAGGATCTCTGCACCTACTGTGCGCAGATGAGAAAACAGTTTTCTGCCTGTGCGGCAATCTCCGCCGGTCAGGCGCTGATCCATGGTAGCGTGATAAAGGCGCTCGATCCGCGCATCCAGAGTGGAGTCGATCTCAGGCTGGAAGGCGGACACGCCGTCGAAGTTGATCGTCAGCCAGGCAAGGCTCTTTGTCAGCTGCAGCAATTTGTCCAGGCTCGCAGGCATGGGGAGCAGGTCCAGGAAGGCGTGGGCGATCAGAAGGTCGGCTGGACGCACGTTCGCGGCGATGAAGTCGAAGACGTCTGCGCACTCCAGCCGGATCTGGATGTCGCGATCGCGGTCGTAGACATGGAGCCGGTTGAATGCCGGGCTCTCAACGCTCAAGCCTGCTTCCGCTGCCCACTGCGGAATCCACTCCCGGGCAAAGGCGATATTTTCCGCCATCCCATCCACCAGCACGTATTCGCCGACACAAAGGATACCCCAGTTGACCAGGCGCTTCAGCATGGTGCCGATCCCTGCACCGACCTCGATGATCGAGACCGGTTCGCGCAGCTGCATCCGCAGAGCCTGGACCACATCCTTGTTCAAGGCGCGGTCGTCCACGGTCTGCTTGGAGAGTAGATAGCGGGGAAAAGCGTAGTCCATGCGTGCCTCTTTGTTCTTCTTGCCGTTTGAGATGGAATCAGCGCCTCTGTTCCACCAGGCGATGAAGGAAAGTGTGGATGCCCCGGGCAGTCTCCTCCCACGGCGGTTGGTGGAGATACCGTTCACGGGCATTGAGCGAAAGACGCCCCAGCAGTGCCCGATCTTCCGCCAGCGAGGCGAGATGCCCGGCTAATGCCCGGGCATCGTCCGGCGGGATGAGATAGCCCGTCCTGCCATGCTCGATGACCTCGCCCGCCGCGCCCGCGGTTGTGCCAATCGCAGGCAGACCAAAACACATCCCTTCCAGGTAGACGATACCGAAGCCTTCATAGCTGGACGGGACGACGAGCACGTGCGCTTGCCTGAGCTTTTCGATGAGAGGTTCTCGATCCAAAGGTCCGTGAAGATAGACGGAAGAGGCAAGATGCTCTCGAGTGAGCAGCTCCTGGATCAGCTTCGTATACGCTGGCTCGGCGGCGAGGCTTCCGACGACATCCACCTGGAACGCCGAGGGCTCCATGCTGACGGCCTTCAGGAGCGTGTGCAATCCCTTACGATAGATCACATTTCCCAGGAACAAAACTCGCAGGGGACTCTGCTGCGAGCGGTCCCGGATCTCTGCCTCTGAGATCGGTCCCCCAAACCGGTCCGTGGGCGGATAGGCAATGATCCCTGGTTTTCTATTCCTTAGCAGGTTGTTTACAGCCCTCTCCGTTGTCCTCGAGTTGAAAATAAAGCCATCCACGGTCACGAGATAACGCTGCTCGACGAAGCGGTAGAAAGCATTCTGCCAGCGCGGGCGGAGCTCGGACGAGCGCAGGTGATGGACCAGGGAAACGATCGGGTAGGGATGTTTGCCCCAATTTGCGAGAATCAGCGACGGGTGATTCAATTCATCCTGGATGAGGACGTCCAGATTGGCTGGAAACCGAAAGGAGAGGTTATCTGTCAGATGGGCGGCGTAATTGCGCCAGGGCAGGGAAATGATCTCGACGGTATTGCCCCGGGAGCGCAGAGATTCGACAAGCTTACGATCGTACAGGTACCCACCGCTGCGTGTGTCGAGCGAACCATAGATGACAAGGCCTAGCTTCATCGATCCATCTGCGATAGGAGCCTTTCGAAAGCTAAGTCAGACAAGTGCGGTCTGTTCTGGCGAGAGCCTTCGCAAGGCTTGACTATCTCTCCACCCGGTAGGCTGCCCAGGCAGAATCGTTTTCCCACAGAACCACCCGGAGCACCGTGATGTTCTTTGCCTGGATACGCCCACTCAGGGAAGTTGCCAGGATGCGCGTGAAATGCTCAATCGACGGGTTGAGTCCTGCAAATTCCGGTTTGTCGTTCAGCATCTGTTCTTTGTAGTAATTCACCACCTCGTCCAGATGTTTTTCCACATCGACGATATCCACCAGATACCCGTGCTGGTCCAGCTCTGCTCCCTCCAGCTGCAGCTCCAGCACATAGCGATGCGAGTTGGGGAAATTCTCCGGACCCCAGTCGCCGCCGATCAGGAAGTGCCTGGCGATGAAATCCCGCTTGACTCCTAGTGTATACATAGATAGTGCTCCAGTTTCAGGTGAAGCCCTCGCAGGGCTAGTGGTCTGCTACACGCGCACACAGCGCATGATGAACGCGCCATCTTCGCGCGTGATGGGCATGGCGAAATCGAACCGGTCGATCCGGGCGGCATAATCCAGGTCCGTTAAAGGGAATTCCCGCTGCGCCGGATCGAGATCCGGGAAGGCATCCACGTATTCGAGGACACGCCTGGTAAATGGCTGGACCTCGGGATGGTCGCCTTTCAATAGCTGCTCGAGGTACTCGGCGCAGGCGAGATCTTCATCGCCACCGTTGTAGAATTTCCCGGTAATGACAAAGCTGACTTCCGGCGGGTTCAGGTTTTGCACATAGCGTGCCGTGGCACCCGCAACAACGAAACTTGCTCCCAGCAGCACGTCTGCAGCTCGACTTCGCACCACGCCTTGCGTGCCGGCGCTGCTGCGATGGATGATGGTCGTGCCAGCCAGCTCCGCCCCATCGATAAAGGTCGGGGAGTTGCCGAAGTCGAATCCCTGCGGACGAATGCCCTCGACCTCACCCATCACCCGGGAGTCTGGGGTCTGTGACTTGAGCGCCAGGGCTTCGTCCACGCTGCTCACCAGTAGAATCTGCCGGGCGCCGCGGGAGAAGGCATAGGCAGCGGTGGTAAAGGCTCGCAGCACATCGATGACGATCACAACTCCTGGCGCTGCATGGCAGGTCTCAAGATCGGTGTAGTGGAATTTCATGCCTGATAGTCGATAACGACCTGTATCGTCTCCTCAGGTCGCTCATCCAGCAGGCGAAAGGCTTCTTCTGCCTGCTCCACCGGGAAGCGATGGGTGATCCACTTCTCGGGGTGGATCCTCTCCAGAGCTTTCCAGGCTACATCGAACCGGCGCTTCTTATCCCATCGGCCGGATAGTGCCGGCGCGATGGTGCTGACCTGCGACGAGATGAGCTGGATGCGGGAGCGGTGGAAAGCGCCGCCCAGGTCGATCTCGGCGCGCTTCTCTCCATACCAGGATCCGATCACGATGCGTCCGGCGAACCGGGTCAGCGCGAGAGCATCGTTGAGAGTCTCAGGACGCCCGCTGAGCTCGAACGTGAGGTCCGCGCCCTCGCCCAGCAGGGCACGCGCCTTCTGGCGAAAATCCGGCGCGTCCGGGTCGAGAGCGGCGCGGCGCGGGACCGGCGATGAGTCGCACCTGCGCTCATAGCAATCCGCGGTCACCAGCGCTTCCAGCGGAAACTCGGCGAGCAGGGAGGCTGTGAGCAAGCCCACGACTCCCTGGCCCAGCACCAGCACGCGCTCGCCAAAGACCGGCGCCCCATCCTGCACCAGGTTGACAGCGGTTTCCATATTTGGGAGGAAACAAGCGGTTTCGGGGGATAGCGAATTGGGAATAGGGAATAGGGATGCGGGTTTACAGACGAAGCCTGAGGTGTGGGGCTGGAAAGCAAACACGGGCCTGTTCAGCCACTCAGGCGCGATGTCATTCCCAAGTTCGCGCACGATCCCGGCGCATGCGTAACCATAGGCAAGCGGATAGCGGAAGCCGCCGCGCAGGCCTGAGATCACGGCATCCATTTCCAGGTCGCGAGGGAACCGACCGTGGTAGATCAGCATCTCGGTTCCCGCGCTGATGGCGGAGCAGGTCGCCTCCACCCGGACCTCATCCGCTCCTGGCGCAGGGAGAGACTCCTCACGGAGTTCCACCTTACGGGGTGCGGTGAAGTACAGGGTCCGGCATCTCATCCCTCCATTTTACCGTGTATTCTACGGGGCAAAAATGTGGCGGGGAGCTATGTATTGCCGCTGGTAACGACTGAAGTCGTTACTACGTGATGCTATTTGGGTTTGTCTGCCCAGAGAAAGGCGAGCAGCAAGACCTCGGCGGCTTTTGCGTAATAGCCGATAGCGCTGGATGTGCCTGCCACAAAGTTCTTATCGCCCATGATCAGCCACAAAACGATCGTCAGGACCGTGTAGCCGACGAAAACCCACCAGACCAGGTTATGCCGTTCTTGGAATAAGGGCATAGGTAGCAAATAAGCGGCGAGCAGACCGATATACCCTAATCCGTTCAATGTGAACATGATATCGGGGAATAAACTGATATGCAGCAGCGCGGTCGCGAGCGCGAAGAGAATGATCCCATAGTGCTTACCC
>DAITPI010000144.1:0-9312 GCA_036833655.1 Anaerolineales bacterium
GGCCGGCACGTTCGCAGCCCTGGGCTCGCTCAATGTCTGGTTCCTGATCGGTCTATTGATGGTCGCGGCGATTGGCGGCGATACGGTCAATTACTGGATCGGACATTACCTGGGCGACCGCGCCTACAACATCAAGTGGATCAAAAAGGAATATCTCGACCGCACACATGCCTTCTTTGAAAAGCACGGCGGCAAGACCATCTTCCTGGCGCGTTTTGTGCCCATCGTGCGGACCTTTGCTCCCTTCGTAGCGGGCATGGGGCGCATGTCCTATGGCTATTTCTTCTCGTATAACGTATTCGGTGGGCTCGTCTGGGTGCTGTTGTTTACCCTGCTGGGTTACTTCTTCGGGAATATCCCCTTCGTGAAGAAGAATTTCGAGCTGGTCATTATCGCCATTATCCTGATCTCGGTGCTACCTGCGGTGTGGGAAGCGTGGAAAGCCCGGCGTGAGATCAAGCTTGAAAAAGCTGCCAAAGGTGCCAAGATGGAGGAGACGCCCTAGGGCGTCTCTTTTCTGAATATGAAGTGGCTGACGATTCTCTTTGGGATGTTCATCGTCCTCGTGATCGTGTTAGCGGATACGGGTCATCTTGGCTTTCTGGCAATCGTCTATGAGATCCCACGCGCGGATAAGATAGCTCACTTCCTGCTCTATGGGATTCTCGCCTTCTTGATCGACCTCACTCTCATGCGTTCCTACCCGGATCACAGCCGGGGGCGGATCGCGCTGTTCAGCGGCCTGGTCCTTGCCCTGCTGATCGGCCTCGAGGAGTTTTCACAGCGCCTTTTTGCTGACCGCACATTCAGCATGGTGGACCTCACGGCAAGTTATCTCGGCGTACTCCTTTTCTCCTGGATCGCAGTGAGAGCCAGGCGATAACGGAGTCAACGTCTCCAGACGTCGACTTCTGAACGTGTCGACTCCCAGGCTCTACCTGGGACGTAGTATCAGATGCCCTTCGGCATTGGCTGTTACCGATCCTTCGTTCCACAACATCGGGTAATACTCAACATTTGCCCACAGCGGGGCCATGTCGATGTAATGAGGATGATAGGCGTGGCCCGATTGTCCTGTCGTGTGCACAGTCATGGAGTTCTCAAGGTCCGACAGGTCATAGACCGCTCGCAGCGATGGCAGGCTGGTCACCTCGTATCCTTTCGCCGCGTTCCAGCCGGTGGCGTTGACGATAGAAGAGCCGCCGCCCGTGGGGAAGGGTCCGCGGTTGAACAGGGACTCGATCGGTCCCACGCCCGATTCTCCCAGCGTGCCGTTCCGGAAGGTGGCGGTGTGCAGGCTGCCCCAGGTCCACCTGGAGGGGTCCTTCCCGATACTTTTCTCCAGCTCTGCGATCCCTTCCTCGAACGAGTCGTGAATGATTTCCAGGCGCGTTTCCTTTACGTCCGTGGTGCTCCGGATGTCCCACCAGGCGCTATCCTCCTTCAGGTTCCGCATGACCTCGTTCCAACGGGAATCGCCCCCCGGCAGGAAACGCTCCGCCGGCATTTCGTCCTGGAATGTATTTTGCAGCAGGTGACGCCAGAAGGCGTTGAAAACTGCGCCCGCTGCCGAATCTGCACGGTCCTGAAAATCCCAGGACTCGAGCAGATCCCGGGCATACAGCCCATTGTCTGAGAGCTCGTCTAGTTGCAGGATCAGGGGCACATAGAGTGGCCCGTTGGGGTTGTACGAGTCGCCCTGCATGGATTGCATATAAGCGATGTCGATCTTTCCGGGTGCGTTTTGGATCAGGTTGACAATGCGCTGGGCGCGGAAGCCATAGTCCCAATCCCAGGTGATCAGCTTCGGATAATCGAACGACGGCACCTGGTTGTTGGCTGTGACGATATAACCCTCTGCCGGATTCAGCGTATACGGCAGGTCTTCGAATCGAATATAGCCGGTCCATTCGTATTCGTCCGTCCAGCCTGGCACGGGGAGTGTCCCATCGCCATTGGCGCGCACCGGGATGTCACCCGGCATCTGGTAGCCGATATTCCCATCCACATCGGCATACAGCAGGTTCTGCGCAGGCACATGGAAATAACGCGCCGCCTTGCGGAAATCCTCCCAGTTCTGCGCCCGGTCGAATCCCCAGATCGCCTGGAATGGCGTCGAAGGTGAGAGCGCTGTCCATTGCAGGGCGATCACATACTGCTCGGGAAGGTCGACGCCGGCCTGTTCGCGGAACGGGACGAACTCAGGGTCGTTGTCTGTGTTTTTGTCCTTCAGGGATCCGAAGGAATCGGAGATCACTGGCCCGTGCCGGGTGAGACGCACTGTCACCTGCACTGGATCGCCGCCGGCGGCATGGATGGTCTCCGTGCGCGTCTCGAAGTCCACCCAGCCGCCATTAACCTCATACTGGTTCGGGTTGTCAGGGTTGACCCGCTCGATGTACAGGTCCATGACGTCTGGCCCCACGTTTGTGACGCCCCAGGCGATCCGGTCGTTGTGACCGATCACGACTCCGGGCACACCCGCGAAGCTGAAGCCAGCAACCTTGTACGGACAGTCCTCCGTCACCGGCTTGCACTCGAGATGGACCTGATACCAGATGGATGGCATCTGGATGCTCAGGTGCGGATCGTTCGCCAGCAGTGGCTTCCCGGTCGCGGTGCGCGAGCCGGAAACTGCCCAGGAATTCGAGCCGATGCCCTCGCCCAGCGGACCGAGCATTTCGTCGAGCAGGGCAAATCGGTCGGCGATGGGCGCAAGGTCCAGGGCGAGAGGTTGCAGGTCGGCTGCCACCCGGGACATCTGACCTGCAACGATTGGTGCATTCTCGCCAATCTGATTGACGATGACCGGATGATCCTTGGGATAGGGCGGATAGAGCTCGGCAATCTGTTCGGGCGTCAGGGTCTTGAGCAGGATGGCGCGTTCGATCTCCTCATCCATATTGCCGCGCAGGTCCCATGCCATTGCTTTGCCCCAGGTGAGGCTGTGGATCGGGGTCCACGGCTCGACCTTGTAATCGGGACTCAGAAGCCCGAGAACTGCATACTCCAGGCTCAGGGCACTTGCGTCGCGATCCTTGAGATAGGCATTTACACCGTCCGTATACGAATCAATGATCGCCTTCGATACCGGATCTAAAGACGCATACTCCTGCTCAGCAGTCTCGCGCCAGCCAAGCGTGCGCAGGAAGGTGTCGGTCTCCACCTGTCCGCTGCCAAACATCTCAGACAGGGTCCCCGAGCCGATATGCCGCCAGGTATCCATTTGCCAGAAGCGATCCTGGGCATGCACGTAGCCCTGCGCAAAGAACAGGTCATGGCTGGTGGAGGCGTAGATGTGCGGAATCCCCATCTTGTCCCGGTAGATGTCCACCGGCGCGTCCAGGCGGTCAACTTCCAGCGTTCCCTCGATCTGAGGGAACGACTTCGGCGCCACCGTTTTTGGCAAGTAGCTCCTCAAGTAAAACGCCCCGCCCGTTGTCAGTATCACCCCCAGGATGACGATCACCATCAACCCCCGCTTCAGAAAGACACCAACGTTTCTCATTTCGCCTCCGGTGTTCGTCGGGCAGCCTGCCCGACGAGCTGCTCCAATGGTTCCGGCTGGCAGCCGGGCTTCCACACATAGAACACAAAATTCCAGCAGAAGAGACGCTCTCGATCGAGCGCCTCTTTCAAACTTCGATTGCCGTGGTTCCGATGAGCAGCCCTCGGGACCGCGAGCTACTTAATATTGCCTAGCAACCTTGGGTACCAGTACCAGACCAGGTCGGCGGCTGGTTTGCTGTGGATAGACGCCGATTTGTCCTGCAGGGCGACCGGCGCAAAATAGCCCCGGCTCACCACTCCCGCCACCCAGGAGCGGGCGTTGACCGCGTTGAAGATCGCGTCATAGATATCCACTTGCTGCTGCAGATTCAGATCCACAGTGCTGATGTCGGCATTGGGCCGGCTGAGGGCGTTCCAGTACAGGCAGCCTCCGCTTCCGTTCGGGATACAGCCGGTCGCGGAGTAGCCGGACGAAGGATACGCGAGACCGAGGACGATCGGCTTGTTCACCTGGGTCTGGATGGGCGCGACGTTGTTATCGAGCAGGCGACCCGCTGCGTTGAGCATATCCGTCTTGTTCGGGTTTGGCTGGTCGCTGAGCTGGGCGAACCAGAGCAGGTAAACCGTATCCGCGTCGTTCAAAATATTCACGGGCGCCAGGACCGGACTGTTGTCATACGGCAGCGCAAACATCAGGTTACCGCGGAAGTGCTGGCGCACCTCGGCAATGACATTTCGCCAGCGCGCTTCCGCGTCCACCGGGACTCCGCTCGCGGTGCCATCGGCAAGCGTCCCACCGGGGAGAGCCGGGTTGATCCAATCGCCGCCGATCACCAGCCCCTGTGCGCCAGCCAGGCTTGCCAGGTCCGCGTAATGGACGGCGAAGGCGCGGTAGTGGTCGAACCAGTTGTTCCACCAGTTTCCGTCGCGCGGCGCCGTCCGCCAGAAGTCACTGGCGCCGGTGGGGAAGCGCGGCTGCGGGAAGATGGCAACGTTCAGATTGATCGAGCGCGCCTGCGTGACCGCCGTGACCGTGTCCGACCAGAACGGGTCCCGGCCCGGCTGCTCGGCGAAGATCAGCGGATTGGCGAGTGAATACGTCCAGGAGGGCGTATAGAAGACCCAGTTGGCGCCGATCGCCTGGATGTTCTGCAGGGCGGCGGGAACGAACACCGGCGTGCTCGGGTCGTAGAACGATTGGAACTCAACCCCCGCCACAAAGTTTGTGCCACGCGAGGGAATGGTCGTTGCCACCAGCGATGGGGGACCCGACTTCTGTCCCCAGGTCCATTCTCTAACGGTATCGAAGATGTCCTGCGGCGCGATGCTCGGCGTAATAATGTGCCCGCGCGACGACTCACCGGCAGTCTGCACATCGTCGGCAGAATTGCACTCAGCATTGCGGCAGTAGCGATAGCCGAACGAGCCTACGATATTCAGCGGACCATAGAGCTTGTATGCCCACTTGTTCAGCCCCGTGGACCACATCGGAATGGGCGGTGTCCAACCATAAGGATTGAACTGGATATAGATCACATCGCCGGTCGGCGTATTCTCCGGCACTGTTACCTCGAACAGGATCGGCGCATTCGGTCCTGCACGCCAGGACTCCACCGTGTCATTCACCGTGGTGTTCTGTGCCGGGACGATCAGGTGCCTGGTCACGTAATGACCGGTGGAGGTGAATTCTGCGTTCCAGAATCCGTCGCCGAGTGTGTACTTGTACTGGATGTCCGCGCCCGCGGGCAGGAACAGGGAAACGGAGTATCTGCCATCTGGCAATTGCGACATGACCGGCATGCGATCCGCCACGGTGCTCAAGCCGCCGCGCAGGTCCCCGAATGTGTTGCCCAGCTGGAGCAGGTTGCCTGCCAGACGTAGCGGCACGCCCCGTTGCGTCTCCAGCGGGACAGACACCGCGAAGATCACGTTCACCATCTGGGCCGGCTTCAAGCGGACATCCACCGGCGTGCTCTGGTTTTCCGCGACCGTCGCTCCCTGCTGGAAGGTCTGGTAGGCGCCATCCAGCGCGTACGCCACGAAGTTGTGCGACCCACCGCGCAAGCCCAGCAGCTGAAAGCGGCCCGCCGAGTCGGTCAGCGTCTGCACGCCCCCCGCCGTCACCAGAATGTCGGGGATCGGCGCGCCGGTGTCGGCATTCAGCACGCTGCCGGTAATATTCCCGGACAGTGTGTTCACCGGTTTATCGATCCAGCTGTTGACGGTATCCACCACCTGTGTCGGACCGCTCACCCGCAACAGACGATAACGGATATTCGCGTCCAGATTCGTATCCTCGTTGATGCGCCCGGCTCCCAGCCGCACGTAGCGATAGCGGATCAGTGCCTGGTCGGGGATTGGGAGGTTGGCGGTATAGGTGATGCTGTCCGCGGCGGTCATCTGGTAGTCGACGGGGTTGAGCTCCAGCCCGGTCACCTCATCGAGGACGCTGATCGCCAGCACTTCATTTGCAGGCAGGGGATCGGGAAGCCGCACAGTGAAGGTCACCTGGGCGCGGGGCAGGGGCGTCGCGGTAGGACCGGCGGGCACACCTGGATTCGTGGGAACGGCAGTGGGGAATAAGTTCGGTAGCTTGATCAGCGAGATCGCGCAGGCCTGGCTGCTCAACGCGAGAACCATGATAAACAAAAGAACGCGGCGCGAAAGAAGTATGTGTGATCTCATGTGCTCTCCTCAATGCTCCGAACTGTGGTCTTCGCTCTGTGCAGCCAGATTTCGCTAAATGGGTGTCTCGGTCTTTGCAAGCTGCCGTCGTTTTCGCCCGGCGTAGGCGATATAACTGAGACCAATGCTGGCAAAGTATAACAAGATCATGGGCAGCATGACCAGCCCCATGTTCACAGGATCGATGGTCGGCGTGACCGCAGCGGCAATGATGGCGATGATGACAACCGCAAGCCTCCACTGCTTCGCAAGCATTTCAGGCTTGATCCACCCAAACGAGGTCACGAAATAAATGACAAGCGGGAACTCGAAGAAGACACCGATCCAGAGCATCAAGCCGGTGATGAAGCCGAAATATTCGCCCGCCGTCCATTTCTGAGAGATGGCGGTGAACCCACCCAGAAATGGCAATGCCGAAGGTAACAGGACAAAGAATGTGAATGCCATGCCGCCCAGGAACAGGATCGTGGCAAGCGGAATGCTCAAGAGGGAGGTCTTTTTCTCTCTCGAGGTGAGGCCACTTGCGGCGAAAAACCAGACCTCGAAGGCGATTAGCGGGAGCATCAACGCGATCCCGCTGGTCAGTGCCACGCGCATGAAAACACCGATCTCCTCGGTCACCTGGATCGCTTGCAGCTGCTCCAGTCCGCCGACCGGGCGCGCCAGGAATTCCATCAGTCGTATGGTGAAGGTAAACGAAATTCCGACGCCGATGATCAGCCAGATCACGATCCGGAAGAGGTGGATACGCAGTGCCCCGATGTGCTCCCACAGACTGGCGCGGGCTTCCGCTTCCGAGGCGAGCGTTGTGAAGGTATCGAGAATGGGACGGTCCTCCACGTCGGTGTTGAGGAACTTGATGCCCCGGCTGACGAACCGGAAAGGAAAGGCAATGATATTGAAAAGAAGAATGAAGGGAAACTTGATGACCCGCCACACGGATTTGAAAAAGCTAGTCATTTTGCTCTTGATCGGGCCTGACATCTGCAGGTGTCACGGCAGGCGGCTCGGAGGGGGACTGAGTCTGTGAGGGAGGAGGGCTCGCCTGGGGTCCGGCGGGAGAACGCGGGGCTGGTGTGGTGCGGGGCGACTGGCGCGGATCGATCGTGCGACGCAGCTCGCGGTCGATCTCCTGCAGGTCCTGCGTCTCGAGGTTTGCCTCCCGCATCAGGGTCGTGGGCAGGCGCTTGATCTCCTGGGAAGCCCGCTGCAGAGCTCGCCAGCCGTCTGACTTGACAAAGTAGTTGAGCCAGCGGCCGATCGTCCGTCCCGCCTTTTGCATATCCTGGGGTCCCAGGATAATGATGGCGATGATCAGGATAAAAACAAGCTCGGAAGCGCCGATACCAAAGATTTCCATAAAGATCCTGCGGATGCTACTGCATCATGAACGTTGAAGCGCCTGTCGAATTTCGTTCTGGTGATCTGCCAGCGCGCCGAGCACGCCGTTGATAAAGCGCGGCGCCGAATCGGAGCCGAATTGTTTTGCCAGCTCCACGGCTTCGTTGATCGCCACCTTGACCGGCGTCTCATGAGAGACCGCGAACTCCCACAGCGCCATGCGCAGGATGTTCCGGTCGATCGCCGCGATCTGGTCGAGGGGCCACTCGGGCGCGTACCTGGCTATGATGTGATCCAGCGTGGCAGTCCGGGGCAGCACGCCAAAAATGATCTGCCGGGCGAACTCCGACAGCTCCTCGGTCAACGGTGTATCTTCCAGCCTCGACTTATATATATCACCAGGCGGATGATTTGCAATATCCACTTCGTACAGGACTTGCAGGGCGAGCGAGCGTGCCCTGGTACGGGGCTTCATGCCGGTCTGGCCTCTTCTTCCGGGTCGATGTCTTCGATATGGATCTCGATCCCGCCAATGTCCATACCAACCATTTCCTGGAGGGCGCGCGCTACCTGATTCTGGACGTTGCGGCTCACCTCGCGGAGGTTGACGTGCTGTTTGAGGATCAGGTACAGGTTGGCATCCACGACATTGTCGTGGACTTCAATGCGAACGCCATCGCCCAACCCGCGCTTGAAGAGACGGTTCACGCCACCCGGCACCTGTGCCATACGGCTGACGCCGGGGACGCTCAGGGCCGAAAGCCGCGTGATCGTCACGAGCACATCGGGCGAGACGGTGGTTTTTCCGGAGGAATAGGTTTCTGTCATGGGTCTGCTCCTGTCATTGCAAAGAGTGGCGCCATGACCAAGTAATCTCATCATTACAGCCGAGTTGAGATTGCTTCGGGCTACGCCCTCGCAACGACTTGAACGTTCTTACATCATCGCCATACCGCCATCCACGCCGAGGACCTGGCCGGTGATAAAGGCGGCCTGGTCGGAGGCGAGGAATGCTACGGCATAGGCGACCTCTTCCGGTTTCCCTTTGCGCGCCAGCGGGACGAGCTTGAGGGCAGCAGCCAGGGTTTCCGGATTCATGAGGTCGAGGATCTCTGTGTCGATGAAACCTGGCGCAACGGCATTGACGGTAATGTTGCGTGCTGCGATCTCGCGCGCCAGGGATTTGGTAAAGGCGATCTGCCCGCCCTTGGAGGCGGAGTAATTGGTCTGCCCGGGATTGCCCATCTGGCCCGCCACCGACGCCATGTTGACGATGCGCCCGTAGCGCTTGCGCATCATGTGCTTGACCGCCGCCTTCGAACAGTTGAACGTTGACTTGAGATTGGTGTCGATGACCGCATCCCAGTCCGTCTCGGACATCATCATGATCAGCGTGTCTTTTGTGATGCCGGCGTTGTTGACCAGGATGCTCAGATCGCCAAAGGTCTCGATGGCAAACTTTACCAGGGCTTCTGCCTGCTTGAAATCCGAGACATCCGCCTGGAAGGCAGCCGCCTTCCCGCCCGCATCCTGGATCTGCTTCACGACCTGGTCCGCGGCGTCGGAGGATTTGTTGTAGTTGACGACGACGGCTGCGCCGCGCGATGCCAGCTCCAGAGCAACGGCGCGCCCGATGCCGCGCGATCCGCCAGTCACCAGGGCAACTCTGTTCTCCAGCGATAATGTCTCAGCCATGCTCCGTTCTCCTCGTGCGGGATTATACATCATGTACCCTGTGCCTGAGCCTGGCGACACTTGCGCCTGCGCGCAGTGCAG
>DAITPI010000145.1:0-9300 GCA_036833655.1 Anaerolineales bacterium
GGGTGAAGGTGAGCAGCATCAAGCACAGCCCAAAGAATACGGAGAGCACCAGCCCCAGCGCCGTGTCGTTCTTGATGTGGGTGGTGCGGGTGATCGCGAGCATAAAGAGAGTGCCCAGCCAGCCTGCAGCCAATGCCCCGAGCATCAGGACGCCGGGCTCACGTTGGCGAGTTAGGAGGAATGCCAGCACAATTCCGGGCAGGGCAGCATGAGAGATCGCGTCCCCAAGCAGGCTTTGCTTACGCAGTACGGCAAAGGAGCCCAGCATGCCGCTGACGATGCCCAGGATGGCGGCTCCCAGGGCCACGGTGCGCAGGGTGTAATCAAAGAAGAGATCGTAAAGAAGCTGAGATAGTTCCATAGGTTTCTAGAAGATAGTGTTCGCGCTACACCGGGAAGAGTACCTACTCCACCACTGATGGTTCATACGTTCCATTTCGCCCATTCCCACCGGCGCTCAAAAACGCGACTTTGCCGCCGTAGGTCTGGCGGAGATTTTGTTCCGTGAAGACCTCGCTCACGGGCCCCGAGGCAATCCGCCGGACGTTCAACATCGTGACCCAGTCGAAGTATTCGGACACTGTCTGCAGGTCATGGTGCACCACCACGACCGTCTTGCCCGCCGAGCGTAGCTCTTGCAGCAGGGTGACGATAGCGCGCTCTGTGGTCGCGTCGACGCCCTGGAAGGGCTCATCCATGAAGTAAAGCTGTGCATCCTGGACAAGGGCACGCCCCAGAAAGACGCGCTGCTGCTGTCCGCCGGAGAGCTGGCTGATCTGCCGCTCTGCCAGATGCTTGATGCCCACTTTCTCGAGGGCATCGAACGCTGCGTGGCGTTCCGCGGGACCCGGGCGCTTGAGCCAGCCCAGGGTGCCATAGCGGCCCATCATGACCACGTCCAGAACGCTGGTGGGGAAGTCCCAGTCGACACTGCCACGCTGCGGGACGTATCCCACCAGGTGACGTTGCTGTGCATACGGCTTGCCGAGTACGAGCACCTGGCCGGCCGCCGGCTTGACCAGCCCCAGAATGGACTTGATCAACGTTGTCTTGCCGGCGCCATTGGGTCCGATGATTGCCATCAATGTTCCGCCCGGCACCTCCATATCCACATCCCACAGGACGGGCTTGTCCTTGTAGGCGATGGTTAGATCTGTAACTTCGATTGCTTTTTCCTTCATGTCAGTCTCCTGCCAGTGCATCGACAATGGTGTCGATGTTATGTTTGACCATGCCTATATAGGTTCCTTCGGGCGTGCCCTCCGTGCCCATCGCGTCGGAGTAGAGCGAGCCGCCGATCCTCACGTCGAAGCCGCGTGCCTGCACGGCAGCCTGCACCGCTTCGACGTTGCGTTGCGGCACCGACGACTCGACGAAGACCGCCGGAATCTGTCTTTCTACCATAAAGTCTGCAAGCGCCCGCACATCGGCAGTGCCGGCCTGGGCTTCTGTGCTAATGCCTTGTAGACCGCGTACCTCAAAGCCGTATGCCCGACCAAAGTAATTGAAGGCATCGTGCGCAGTGATCAAGACGCGCTGCTCGCTTGGAATGGAATTCGCCTTCTCCAGCACATACTGGTGCAGAGTCTCGAGCTCCTGGAGATAGCGCTCCGCGTTCGTCTCGAATTCTGCCTGGCTGGAGGGATCGACTTCGATGAGTGTCTCCCGCACCTGCTCCGCAGCTTTCATCCAGAGCGTGACGTCGAACCAGACGTGCGGGTCATAGTTACCCGCGAACTGCGGC
Organism: Anaerolineales bacterium; assembly: GCA_036833655.1. Taxonomy (GTDB): domain Bacteria; phylum Chloroflexota; class Anaerolineae; order Anaerolineales; family Villigracilaceae; genus Defluviilinea. The sequence goes on from DAITPI010000145.1 coordinate 1,745, forward strand.
GGCGACTGCAGGACAGCCCGATCGATCTTATCGGTGACCGCCACGGTCTTGAGCCCAAACTCGTTCAGCCGTTCCAGGACTCTGCCCAACTGCGCCTCGAGGTGCAGACCGTTATAGAAAACCACATCCGCCTCCTGCAGCTGGAGCACATCGCCTTCGCTGGCTTTGTAGAGATGTGGATCCACGCCGGGACCCATCAGCGATGTCACCTGCACGCGCTCTCCGCCGATGTTCCTGACAATGTCCGCGATCATGCCGGTGGTGGTGACCACATTGATCTTACGGTCTGCGAGGGGAACGTCCGACCCGATGCTTCCGTCCACGCAGGCGCTCAGGAGCACTGCGATGAGCAGCGCTGCTATACCTAACCTCTTCATTTTGCTACCTCTTTTCGAATTTGCCCCTGACGAAGCTTTCTTTTTTATCGCTGGAATTTTGGCAGAAACCTGCCGGTCCGTTTCATGTACTCGCGATATTCATTGCCAAACTTCGCGATCAGGTTTGCCTCTTCCTTTGGCGTGCGGATTGCCATTGCAATGAACGCCAGGAGTCCCAGTAAGGCGATGAACCAGTTATCCGCCATCATGCCGAAGGAAAGGAATAGCGAGGATCCGAGCGTATAGAGAGGGTGGCGGACCCAGCGGTAGGGCCCGCTCGTTACCAGGACATGCTCCTTGCGCGTTCCGCTCGTGGCAGTGATCCCGGTTCCAATGCTGCTGAACAACCAGTAGATTCCAGTCACGCCCAGGATGCCGGTCAAGACTCCGAGCCAGCGGACCCATTCCGGCAAACCGATCCTGGACCATGCCATCCAGGCCGGGTTGAGCAGGTAGACGAAGGGGCTCAGCCACAGGACCAACCCGAACAGCCGGATGACGGTCATCATCGGCCTACCATCCACTTTGCGTGAAACCGTTTCGCCGCTCTGCTTATCTGCCCGGATGCGAAAATAAGATGAGATACCCATCCCCGTCAGGAGGATGAAGGCAGCTAAGATACGAAAGACATTTTCATTCATGATAAAGTTCCTTTTCTTGTTGCCATTGCGCGGACGTGCTCTGTGTGATGGAGCAATTTGAGCCGAATAGGAGATCGCTCTATGCACCACCGGCGCGCAAAAAGTAGCTTTATGGAATCACCCGAGGCAATAATCGCCCGGTCGTTTTCATATACTCCCGATACTGTTCACCGAAATATTCGAGCAGAAGACTTTCCTCGAAGTGAACGCGCGAAGCTACTTCGAGAACCGTCATCCCGATCCAGGCAAGTCCCACAAACCAGTTGGACGAAATGAACAACGTGGATCCCAGGATGAGCAGGAACGCAGTATAGATCGGGTGTCTGATAAATCGATAGGGTCCGCTCGTCACCAGGGATTGCTCCCGGATCATCCGCGGGGTATCGCTCCAGTTCTTGCCCAGGGTGTTTTGTGCCCATTGCAGCAGCACAAAACCCAGTAGAGCCAGGCCGACTCCTGTCCAGCGCAGCCAGAGCGGCAAAGGCAGGGCTGCCCATCCAATCCACCCCGGTTGGATTGCAGAAATGATCACCGCAATCCAACCAAAGAGTCCCAGTACGCCGGCAATCTTCGAGGTAAGACCCTCTGCGCGCTCCTTGAGTGTGTTCTCCTCTGCGCCATGCCGGCGGACGTAATAGCCTCGGTGAGTGGCAAATGCCACCAGCAGTCCAGGTAACAGAATTCGAAAAATTGTTTCCGCATTCATCACGTTTCCTCGACAAAGACCTTACTTGTAATACTGAGCCCAAGCACGAACGATTTTCTGCCGACCTTGATCGTCAGGTTGTGATCGAAGGGCGAGTAAGCCTTCACCTCGATCTGCGCGCCCGGCACCAGCCCGAGTCCTTCCAGGTAGCGCAGCAGCTCCTTATCGGAGCCTTTGACACGATTGACCGTGGCGGTCTGATCGGGGCGTAAGGCGGAAAGCGGCATCGAGTTATCGGACGGCATCTTCAGATCGGCGGTGGGAATGAGCTCACCGTGTGGATCGCGCGTCGGGTGGCCCATAGCGCTCGCAATGCGCCGCTCGAAATCCTCCGAAATGACGTGCTCCAACCGCTCTGCCTCTTCATGAACCTCGTCCCAGGAATAGCCGAGCGTTTGGACCAGCCAGGCTTCGAGCAGGCGGTGATGGCGGATGACTTCCAACGCAGCTCTTCGGCCTTCCCGGGTCAATGTAGCCCCCTGATGTTTCTGGTACTCGACCAGCGCCGGCTTGGCAGAGGCGAGCTTCTGGATCATGCCCGTGACCGAAGGAGGGCTGATCTTGAGCTTTTTGGCGAGGGCGTTGGTGCTGGCAGTCTCGCCGTTCTCGGTCAGCTCGTAGATATTCTTCAGATAATCCTGAATGGAGATGGTAAGTGTCGTTTCCATTTGTGATCCTGAGGCACAGGGCGATGCTATTTGATCAGCAGTCCTGTCACCCAGAGCAATAGCATGCCAGTCAGCACGCCGCTGAACACGGTCAGCGGCAAAGCCTCACGGGCGGTGTCCTTTTGGACAAGCTTGGCGATTTCATACACCACCTCGAAGATCGCGCCGGTCCCAATGGCGAGGAAGAGCACGGCCAGGAACGGGGAGGGCGTGTAACCTCCGATCCAGGCGCCGAGAACCGCGGGACCTCCGCCAATGAGCCCCATCAGGGCAAGCCGGCCCAGCGTGGGCTTATCCCGCAGAACCGGCGCAATGATGCCAAGCCCTTCCGTGATGTTCTGGATGATGAAGCCGACCACCAGGAACGTGCCGAGCGCGATCTCGCCCACGTTATACGCCGCGCCGATGGCAAGTCCTTCGCCGAGGTTGTGGAACCCGATGCCGATCGCGATCATCATGGCTACGGCAAGCCGGCGCTCGCTCTCGCTGCCGCTGATATTGGTCTGGCGCTTAGAGATCGCATCCAGCAAGAGGAAAGTTGCCACAGCCCCGATCCCGATCAGGCCGATTCCCTGAAAGGCGGAAGGTACCTTGGCAGCTACTTCCAGCGCCTCTGCCAGCGTATCCAGGCCAAGGAAGATCAGCAAACCGGCGGTGGCTGCCATCAGAAATGTCATGGTGCGGCGACCCAGCTGGCGCAGTGCAGGGAACCAGAAGATTCCCAGGAAGATGGGAATGACGCCCACGTACAGGCCGATCAGAGTGAATGCCCAGAAGGTGCGTGGCGAGGGCTGCGGGGTCTCGAAGGCCACCGGGATATCCAGCGCAAAGGGAATGGCACTGCCGGAAAAGACGGTAATGCCATATGCCTCCCCATAAGACCAGGCATAGTTCAGATGGATCGTCGCCCGTCCCAGACGCGGAAGGGTGGCGCTCGGAGACACAGTAAAGGGCATGACTGCATCGTTCACGATCACCGAAGCAATGGTCAGCTCGTCCGGTCCCGTATTGCGAACGTGTAGGTCGATACTATTCCGGCGCAGTGTATATCGTTCAAAATCGAGATTCTCCACCGGCACTGGTGCCTGCAGGCTCAATCCGCCGCCGGTATAGAGAAAGAGGGCAATCACGCCGGCGAGGAGGATAATCGGAATGAGGAGCAGGAGCAGGGTTCGCAGGGTGAAACGCCTCGTCGCAGGTCGGGAAGTGATATCGGTCATAGGGCACCTCTAGGGCAAAACCTCAAACATGCCGTTCCAGCCCAGCTCGGCGAATTCCGTAACGTGCGCGTGGAACATATACATGCCGGGATACTTGTAGCTGAACTCCAGGATGCCACGCTGCGCCTGTCCCTGGATGATCGTATCGGTAAATTCGCTGGGGACCAGGCTCGTGCCAGTGGGGTAGTAGTGGAAAAAATTCGCATGGAGATGAAAGGAGTTGATCAGGTCGAATTCCAGGATGTTGACGAGATAGATGCGGATCTTCTCGCCGACCCGGATCTGGATGGGCTGGTTCTGGTAGTGGAATGGAATTCCGTTCACCGCGTAGAAATCGTTGGCATCGTCGAAGTCCACATCGATACCGCTCATGACCATAACCATTTCGCGGTCCACCGGTGGACGGCCATCTTTTGGATCCACAATGAAGGCGCCGTAGAGTCCCTTGGCGATGTGCCGGGCAAGTGGGAAGGCATGGCAGTGGTAGAGATGCAGCCCGAACGGCTCTGCGTCGAACTCGTAGGTGAAGCTGTCTCCCGGTTCGACCAGTCCGCCCGGACCCGTGCCGGGTACGCCGTCCATCTCGCTGGGATGGAAACCGTGGAAATGAATCGTGTGGGGATGGTTGCTGCCGTTGCTCAGCTGGATGCGGATTCGATCCCCTTCCGTCGCCCGCAGTGTGGGTCCCGGGATTCTGCCGTTGTAGGTCCAGGCCGGGAACTTGATTCCCGGCACGACTTCAATGTCTTTGTTGAGGGCGACGATTTTGTATTCCCGGAGCGTCTGGCCGCCCGGCAGGCTGGACACTTCTCCAGAATCGAAATCCGTCAGGGTATCGGTTGGATTGAAGCCGTTCTTTTCATGATCCACTTCGCCGACGGTACCAGGCAAGTCGCCGTGATCGCCCTGCTGCATGCCATGAGAAGCGTGGTCGCGCGTCGGTAATCCTGTCTGCGGACTCCGATCCTTTTGGGTGAGCGTGGTCGCGCCTGCCGTCCCCAGAACAGCCAGCCCCCCCACCTTCAGAAAGTCTCTTCGGGATAACGGCTTCATGGTCTCTCCTTACGGCTAAAGTAAAATTTAGGTTTGCCTAAATATTTTAGGCGAAAAAAAGAACCGTGTCAAGGGGCACGGTTCACGCGCCGCTGCTCAGACAGAGCTATTGCCTTCTTGGTCTCATCCACTTGCCGCCAGAGACAAGCGAGATCAACACAAAAGCAATGGCTACCCACGTGAACGCCGTCTGATCGGTTGCAATGCCAATAGTAAGGAATGCCATGCCCAGAATGAGAAACACGGCAGAGTAGCGTTTGGATGATTTTTGTTTTGTCATGTCCTCATTATACATGTTGCAACGCATACAAATGATATAAACTTTTAATGTTCAAAAGCATTGTCATAATTTGAGTTTATGTCATAATAACGAGAAGCAAGCTTTGCTTTGTGATTCAAAACAATCGCTTCGATTGTATTTCGATATCTTAGGAAAGAGGTGAATGATGCGCATTTGCATTCTGACAGATGAAGATCCGATTGATTTCGATCCTGCTCCTTACATGCAGGGCTTTGATTGGGAGATGGTTACGTTGAAAGATCCAATCCTGGATATTCTGCGTGGACTAAAAGAGCAAAATGAGTTCGACGTTTATTTGAATCTGTGCGAAGGAAATGAGATCGATGACACGCCCGGTTGGAAGTATCAGGGCATCGATGTGGTCAGAGCATTGGAAGAGCTGGATATGCCCTACACGGGCGCGGATCCGAAATTCTTCGATCCCACGCGCGAAGAGATGCAAGCCGCTGCAGATGCGAATGGCGTGAATTTTGCAAAGGGCTACCGTGTGACCAGCGTGGAAGAGGCGCAGCGGTTGGTCAAGAACTTACGCTATCCCATCATGGTGAAGCACCCCAAGAGCTATGGCAGCACCGGTATGTTCCGTGAGTCACGCGTCGATACGCCGGAGCAACTGGCGAAACAGGTCGAGCGCATTTGCGCTGAATTCGGTGCGGCCCGTATGGAAGAGTTCATCGTCGGCAAGGAATACAACGTTCTTGTGGTGGACAATCCGGATGACCTGTCGAATCCGATTGCGTATCCGCCGGCCGAGCTGATCTTCCCGCCCGGTGAGGAGTTCTGGCACACGGACGTGAAGTGGGATTACAACGTTCCCTTCGATTTCAAGGAAGTGACCGACCCGGAATTGATCCCGCGCTTGCACGATATTGCCATTCGCATGTACAAAGCCATGGATGGCGTTGCCTACGGGCGCTGCGATATTCGCATGAATGAGCAGGGTGAACTGTTCGTCCTGGAGATCAACCCAAATGCTGCCATCATGCTCAAGCCGGAGGAATACGGTCCGGCCGATTACATGATCTTGTATGATGAGGGCGGCTATAAGGTCTTCTTCGATCGTAATTTCCGGGTCGCCCTCATGCGGCACAGGATGAAAGCAGCCACCGACTAGTGTAGAGCAAGATCTATCTTGCCGTTTTAACAGACTTAGGGCGTCGCGTTACGACGAAAGCAAATTCTTGATCTCGCTGACCCGCTCCGATATGGACGATGCAACCGCATGGATGGTTGACTCGTCCGTTTTTTGTGTGCCGATGATGTAGCCCTCGGCTTCTGCCAGGGCCACGTAAATGCGCCGCAGCAATTGCTTGGACTCACTGGGCGCCTGCCCAATGGCAATCAGGGTCTTGTCGATCTGGACCGTGTGCTGGGCAAAGTGCGCCTCATAGCGGTGTAGCCGGTGACGGAGGGGAAAGCGCGTTTCCTCCCACAGCGTGGAAGGTAGATCCAGCTCCTGGTTGGTGATCCCACTGAACTCCTGGATGATCGCCAAGTGCAATTCGCGGTGATACGCTTGCATCGGCTCGAGCGGACCGCGGGTGAGCGCCAGGTAATCCTGATCGCTGATACCTGCCAGACGGTCTGCATCCTGGTCTGAGATGGGTTCCGGCGACCAGCTGCCGGCGCGATGCCCCTCGAGGGCATATCGGATCGCGAGCGTAAAGTTGATCTCCGTACCCAGGATGTGGGCATACGTGCGGCGGACCGACCATTCACCTTCCGCGGGCGCCCCGTCTGACTCTTCCACGGGCAGACCCAGCAACGCAGCCTGCAAATCCACATAGGCGGCGTGGTACTGGCTGAGGATGTGTTGGGCAGGCGTGGGCTTGGGGCGCATGCCAGCCAGGGTCACAGCAAGCTGGCGCAGCTCCTGCAGGGTCACGAAGAAGGCAAAGCGGATTCCCTCCTCGCGATGGTCTTTCCATGCCCATGCGCTCTCCAGATCTTGTTCGGTGAGCGGTAACACCAGTTTGGCGAAATCGTCAACAGCTTGATTGAGTTTTGCGTTGAACATGGATCCTCACACGTAGAGATCGTTGAAATAGTTGACCAGGAAGACATTGCACAGCTCGTCGGGGAGAGCATCGAGCACTTCGTTGATCAAAGCCATTTCACTCGGAAGCTCGCTGCCGGCGAGCCCCGCGGTCGCAGCCAGTTGCCCGAACGCGGCGGCGGGGTCGGGGCTTTGCAGCGCCTCCGCCACCATCCCGCGGATCGCTGCACCGTCGATCGGCGGGGATCGCTTCACGATCTCCACACACTCGCGCAGATCCGTAAGCAACTCATCCACGTTCGGAATGGTCCCGTGACTGACGGTGAGGTGGAGATTGCGCGGTGTGAGCGGTGTGGAGAACTGTCCCTGGATATACCAGCCGCGTTTGCTCATCTCGTCGGCGAGCTGATAGACGTTGATCACATCGGACCGGAAGGAGAACATCGACATGATGGGTTTGCCGAGCACCTGCAACCCGTCGATCGCATTGATCCCATCCACGAGTCTCTTCGTTGCCTCCTGGACTTCCTGAACGATCTTCTGATAGCCTTCCTCGCCAAGAAAATTCAGGATCGCCCAGGCGCCTGCCATGGG
>DAITPI010000146.1:0-9291 GCA_036833655.1 Anaerolineales bacterium
CAGGGCGTATAGCTCTCGTCGTCGGCGCGATTCAGGAAGCGGTCCATCTCCTCGGGGGACGGCATGGGAGTCTCATCCCCATAGATGATGCGCAGATTTTCCAGGAGCTTCTCCCGCAACTGGAGGCGGTCCATGGGGTCCGCGTATTGACCCGCCGCCCAGTTGCCGATGGAACGCAAGGACTGTCGGATCAATTTCAGACGGGGCGCATTGACCGCCTCTGCCGCCCCGTCGTTCAGCTCCGCCGTTCGCGCCACCGTGGCCCTGACGGTTGCGATCCCCCACTCCAGCATCTCGGCAGCAGCCTCTGTATCGAGCATGTCAAAAAGAGCTTCATTGCCGGTGAACTCCTTTACAGCCTGTTCCGCTCTAGCAGTCGCGTCAGTCATGGGACGAGTATAGTCCTTTATTCTGTCAGCGCAACGAAGTCTTTGGGGGCGCCCAGCGGGAACCGCAGCGCGGCAGGGTCGATACGCTTGATCATGCCGAGCAGCACCTCCCCAGAGCCCGCCTCGACATACGCCTGGATGCCGTTCATCTGCATCAACTGCACCGATTCCGTCCAGCGGACGCGCGACTGCATCTGCGCCTTGATATCCGCGCGTAACTCGTCGGCGGTCAGCATCGGCCTGGCATGCACGTTGCCCACCACGGGAATGACGGGCTTTTCGACCGCACAGCCATCCACCGCTGCGTCCCACTCCTGCTGGATGCTTGCCATGAGCGGGGAATGGGCGGCGATGCTGACTGCCAGTGGCATCGCTCGTTTTGCGCCGGCGGCTTTGGCTCCGGCCATGGCACGTTCGAGGGCTGGCTTATGCCCGGAGATCACCACTTGCCCGGGACAGTTATCGTTGGCTACCTGCACGGTCTCCTCCGCGGTGCTCGCCTCCGCACAGACCCGGTCCAGCGTGGGAATGTCCACGCCCAGAATGGCGGCCATGCCGCCCGGATTCAGCTCCCCGGCGCGCTTCATCAGCTCGCCGCGCGTCCGCACGAGCCGCAAGCCATCCGAAAACGACAGCGCTCCGGAGGCGGTCAGAGCAGACAGCTCGCCAAGCGAATGCCCGGCAACGGTGGCAGGCCGGAAGTCCCGGTCGTGCAGCGCGAACGTTCGCCAAGACGCGACCGAATGAACATACAAAGCCGGCTGCGTATGGATGGTGTCGTTCAGCTGTTCCGCAGGTCCTTCCCACATGAGCCGGGATAGAGCAAAACCGAGGAGGGAGTCGGCTTCCTGAAACGTGTCGTGGGCGATCGGATAGGTCTCGGCAAGCTCCTTGCCCATCTCCACAGCTTGTGAGCCTTGACCCGGAAACACAAATGCGGTGGTCTGTGAATTGAGTTTCATCGTTTACTCCTGGTGGTCCGGCAGAAAAGCGGCTGTCAGGACCATCGCTTTTAAAACACAAACGAGCCGTGTTCGTCACGACCCGTACTGTGTAAGCGAGCAGTTGTCGTCTCTACTCAGCCTTCTTCTTTTCCTTCTTTATTTCAACAACTTCCCGACCTTCGTAAAATCCACAATTGGGGCATACGGTATGGGGAAGGCGCATCGAGCCGCAGTTCGAGCAGGCGGTGAGGTTGCGAGGCTGCAAGGCATCATGGGCGCGTCGCATGTTGCGGCGGCTCTTCGAATGTTTGCGCTTTGGATGTGGGGGCATTGACTTACTCCTTAATTTCTTTCGTTCCTTTTTGAACAAGCTGGCCGATTATATCGGCAGGCGAAGGGTGCGTCAAGGACGGCCGCTCGATTGAAACATTCCGGGCATTAAAATGCTCGACGTCAGAGTGAGGGGGGCACCCTGACGTCAAGCAAGCGTATTATATTCAAGTTGGCTGCCGTGTCAAGCCCTACTGGCATCTTTCACACGGTCATCTCAAGATCCCAGTTGGCATTGGTCTTCTCCGCTAGTCTACCGATCGTCCTGGCCATCGACAGTGCCCTGAACCGGCCGCTCGCTGAGCGTGGTGTCCACCGAGGATGGCTCAACATCTGGAGACGGTGAGTCCGCAATCCCCGGGCTGATAGTACAATTCGGGCGAGGAACTTCGCGCGATGCTGATCATAGATGCCCATCTGGACCTGGCGTGGAACGCGATGCAGTGGAACCGCAACATCCAGCACTCGGTCTACACGATCCGGACTGCGGAGAGTAACCTCTCCGGTGCGGGAAGGGGCCGCGGAACTGTCGCTTTGCCCGAGATGCGCCGGGGGCGCGTGGCTCTGTGCTTTGCCACATTGCTGGCACGTTCTACGGGTCGCACCATTCAGAACCTGGATTACTCGTCTGCCTATCAAGCCTACGCAGCGGCACAGGGCCAGCTCGCCTATTACCACGCGCTGGACGAAGCAGGCGAGCTGCGCTTGATCCAGAACAGGGCAGAGCTGGAAGATCACATCAGTGCTTGGCTCCAATGGGAGAGGAACACCGATCTTTCCCAGCCGAAAGTTGGGGTCGTGATCAGCATGGAGAGCGCGGACCCGATCCTCACGCCGGAACAGCTGCCAGCCTGGCAGGCATCAAGTGTGCGCATCATCGGACCGGCGCACTACGGGCCGGGTCGCTATGCCGGCGGGACATCCACCGAGCTTGGGTTAGGATTCGAGGGAAAAGAGCTGCTCCGCGAGATGGACCGGCTGGGAATCCTGCTCGATCTGACCCACTTTTCTGACGAGGCGTTCTGGGAAGCAATGGATATCTTTGGCGGCTCGGTGCTGGCGAGCCACAACAATTGCCGCGCACTCGTCCCGCACCAGCGCCAGTTTGACAATCGGCAGATCCATGCCGTGATCGCCCACGACGGCGTGATCGGCGTGGCGCTGGACAATTGGATGGTGCGACCCGGTTGGACGCGCGGCGCCAGGGACAACGAACGTGTCACTCTGGCGCACGTTGCGGACCATATCGACCACATCTGCCAGCAGGCCGGGAACAGCGCCCATGCAGCGATCGGCAGCGATCTCGATGGCGGCTTTGGTAGCGAACAGTCTCCGGCCGACCTGGACACGATCGCGGATCTACAGCAGCTCTCCGATATCCTTTCGCAACGCGGTTACAGCGATGAGGATATCGCCTCGATCATGCACCGGAACTGGCTCAGGTTACTGCGCCGGGCGTGGAAAGACAATTAGTTTAGCGAGAAAATGAATACCCATCAATTGTAGAGCTCATCGTACAAGGAGAACCCGTTATGCCTAAACAACAGATCAGGACCAACACGGGAGCCTCGCCGATTGGCGCTTACTCCCAGGGCATCCGCGCCGGCGACTTCGTCTTTGTCTCCGGGCAAGGGCCGCTCGACCCGGAGACAGGCAGAATCGTCGGCGAGACCGTCGAGGAGCAGACCGCGCGTGTGCTTGAGAACATCAAAGCCATTCTGGAAGCCGGTGGCGCCTCGATGGCAGACGTGGTCAAGGTTAGCGCTCATTTGAGCGATCTGGCACTTTTCGAGCGCTACAACAAGGTCTATGCCACGTACTTCCCCGACCCCAAGCCCGCACGGATCACGGTGGGCAGCCAGCTGCTCGGCATCCTGGTGGAGATCGATGCCATCGCGTATGTGGGAGAGAAATAATCCATGCACATTGTGGATCTTGAGACCCCTGTCCCCATCGTCGACATCGATTGTCTGGAAGCCAATATTGCCCGCCTGCAGGCTTACCTCGATATGCATCATATTGCCAACCGCCCGCATATCAAGACCCACAAAATTCCCGCGATTGCCAAAAAGCAAGTGGATGCTGGGGCAATCGGCATCACCTGCCAGAAAATCAGTGAAGCGGAGGTGATGGCGGAGGCAGGCTTCGACGATATTTTCATTCCCTACAACATTATTGGCGAACAAAAGCTGCATCGGTTGATGAACCTTGCCTCGCGTGCCAGCATCAGTGTCACAGCGGACTCGGCGTATACAGTGAGGGGGTACTCCAGCGCCGCCGAGAGGGCAGGATTGACACTGACTGTGCTGATCGAGTGCGATACCGGCGCGCAGCGCTGTGGCGTGCAGTCTCCGGGCGAGGCAGCAGAGCTGGCGCGGACGATCGGCAGCCTGCCAGGCTTGCACTTCGGCGGCTTGATGACGTATCCCACGAACGAATATCTCGATGACTTCGTCCGCCAGACGCGCTCATTGCTTAAAGCGGATGGACTGGAGATCGAGCGCGTCAGCGGAGGCGGCACACCGTGCATGTGGCAGGCGCATACGCACCCGGAGCTCACGGAGCACCGCGCCGGCATCTATGTGTACGGCGACCGTCTCACGCTCCGTTCTGGCGCCGTGACGCTCGAGACCTGCGCGCTCAAGATCCACGCGACGGTGGTCAGCCGTCCGACTCCGGAACGAGGAATTCTCGATGCTGGCAGCAAAACCCTGTCTTCAGACCTGCATGGGCTGGAGGGATACGGCTATATCTGCGAATATCCGGACGCAAGGATCTACCAACTCTCCGAGGAGCACGGCCACGTGGATTTCTCCGCGTCGGCGCGCAAACCACAGATCGGCGAGCGGGTCACGATCATTCCCAATCACTGTTGCACGGTCACCAGCCTCTTTGATGAGTTTGTCGGTGCACGGGACGATCGGGTGGAAGTCGTGTGGCAGATCGCGGCGCGCGGCACGGTCCTTTAATTGCTTGGGCAAAGGGAGATGGAAGCCATGCCTCCGCCGCGCTTCGATATGACCACGCTGGGCGAGATGTTGCTGCGGCTCAGTGTGCCCTCCGGTCAGCGGCTGGAAAATGCGACACAGCTGGACGTTCATCCTGCCGGCGCGGAGGCGAACGTGGCGACCTTACTTGCTCGCCTGGAACGCAAGGTATGCTGGATGGGCGCACTGCCGGATAATCCACCCGGACGCCTGGCAGCGAATGCCTTGCGGGCAGCGGGCATGGACATGAGTGGAATCCTGTGGCGCGACGATGGACGCATGGGCACTTACTACGTAGAGTTCGGCGAGCTACCGCGTGGCATCCAGGTAACGTACGATCGGCGGGGCTCCTGTGCCGCCGGGTTAACGAGCGCTGAGGTAGACTGGGACACCTTATTGGATACACGCATTCTACACTTGACGGGCATCACCCCTGCCCTGTCCCCCTCCTGTCTCGAGATCACGCAGGCTGCGATCCACAGAGCACAGGAACGCCATGTGCCGGTCAGCTTTGATGTGAATTATCGCCACAAGCTCTGGGAGCAACAGGCAGCGACCCGAACGCTCCTGCCATTGATACAAGGCGTGGAAATTCTCTTCTGCAGTCAGAGAGATGCGATCGGGCTGTTCCATTGCGCGGGCCCCGTTCAGGAAATAGCGGAAAGCATGCTTGCCCTCAGCCAGGCTCGCTACATGGTCTTGACACTTGCCGAGCAAGGCGCGCTGCTGTGGAATGGCAAGGAGTGGCTGCACGAGGCTGCTCCTGCCACACACGTCGTCGATCGTCTGGGCGCCGGCGACGCCCTGGCCGCGGGCGTGATCCACGGCTGGCTGGACGGAGACATGGGAGCTGGTCTGCGCTACGGGACCATACTGGCCGCATTGGCGCTAAGCCAGGCCGGTGATATGGTCATCACCAATCGAGCGGAATTACGCGCTCTCAGCCGGGGAAACTCCGCTCTCTCCCGCTAAGAGACCAGACCGCTGTGCCCGCAGGCACCACGTTTAGCGCCGTCATTCCCATAGTAAAATGAAGGCATGGAAGTCCAGATCGCGGTTGCAAAAGTCAACAAATATGCCGTCTCTGAGAGCGGCGATACGCTCGAGGTCATCGAGCGTCCGAACGGCGGGCTCTCGGTCGTCCTGGCAGATGGGCAGTCGTCGGGGCGCGGCGCTAAAGCCATTTCGCAAATGGTCGTCCGAAAAGTGATCGGTTTGCTGGCAGAGGGGGTCCGCGATGGAGCTGCGGCGCGCGCTGCGTCAGATGCCTTATTCACCGATAAGCAGGGAAAAGTCATCAGCACGCTCAACATCGCCTCGCTGGACCTGAGCAGTGGGACGATCGTATTGACGCGCAACAATCCCGCGCCGGTCTTTATCTGCCGCGGGGAGCAGATCGACTGTCTGGAAGAGGAAAGCATTCCCCTGGGCACATCGCGCAACGTCCGGCCTCTGATCACCGAACTGCCCATCGAGCCCGGGCTGATCATCGTGATCTACACCGACGGACTGGTCCACGCCGGTCAGCGTCGCGGTCAGCCCATGGACGTGGGAGCAACGCTCAGTGCCCTGCTCGAGGAACAGGATCCCACCCCGCAGGAACTGGCAGACACCCTGCTCTCGGAAGCCGTCAGCCTGGACGAGAACCGCCCGGCGGACGATATCAGCGTGCTGGTGGTCAAGGTCACGGCGTGGACAGGCGACAACGTCCGGCGCATGAGTGTGCGCCTGCCGCTTGAGGGCGGCTGGCGATGAGACGACCGCCTGCTCGCTATCGAGAATGGCAAGCCGGCTGGCGCGACACTCTCATCCTCCTCAAGGAGTTCCGATCCCCGTTGACCATCTTCACCATCGCGGTGATCGGCGGCGGACTGGTGTATGCGGCGGTTGCGGATCTCGTCGAGGAGCCCGTGCGCAGCGCGACCGAGGCAATCTACATCGTCCTCACCGCCGCCTTCCTGCAGCCGGCAGGCAACTTCCCGACACATCTGGGATTACAACTGTTTCACTTTATCATGCCGGTCGTTGGGCTGGTCATCCTGGCGCAGGGACTGGCCGATTTTGGCAGCCTGCTCTTCAACCGGCGGGCTCGCAGCAAGGAGTGGGAGATGGCCGTTGCCTCCACCATGAATCGACACATCGTTCTCATCGGGCTGGGTCATCTGGGCTACCGCGTCGCACAGCGCCTTCACGAAATGGGCGAAAACGTGGTGGTGGTGGAAATCAATCTTGGTACGCACACCACCGCCGCGGCGCGTGACATGGGCATCCCGGTCATCCAGGCAGATGCGCGCCATCCGGGCTCGCTCGAAGCCGCGAACATCAAGGCCGCCCGCACCATCATCCTTGCCAGCCAGGACGATGCGATGAACCTGCAAATCGCCCTCAAAGCGCGCTCGCTCAACCCGGACATCCAGGTGGTGATCCGCATTTTCGACGAGGATTTCGCTCATTCTCTTCAGGAGCAGTTCGGATTTATTGCCCTGAGCGCCACCGAGATGGCGGCGCCGGTCTTTGCGGCGGCCGCCGCCGGCGCAGACGTGACCAATCCGATCTCCATCGAAGGGCAGCAGCTGAGCCTCGCCCGCCTGACCATTCCCGGGTCTTCGAACCTGGCAAACAAAACCGTTGGTTACGTAGAAGACAACTATCATCTCAATATCATCCTGCTCCGGCACGATCACCAATCGGAGATGCACCCGACCGACACACGACCGCTGCATGCCGGCGATACCCTTGCCGTTCTCGGGGGACCCGAGCAGCTCAGCCGGCTCATGCAGGATAATCAGTAGGTCATTTGTGGGTCCCGCTTTCCGCCGGACGATAATTGAGATCGGCGAGCCACTAGCCCACTCTACAAGTATGGAACCTCCAGGTAAGCAACCTTTGATCGGCGTGGTGGGTCCGTGCGGCTCAGGCAAATCCACGCTGATCGCCGGGCTTGAAAAACATGGCTACCGATGCAGGCACATTGCGCAGGAACATTCCTACGCGCCCGCCATGTGGCAAAGAATTACGGATCCCGATCTCCTGATCTTCCTCGATGCATCGTTTCCCGTCAGCACCTGGCGGCGCAGATTGGACTGGCAAAAGCAGGATCACGATGAACAATTACGCCGTCTTGCCCACGCACGTCAGCATGCGAACCTCGTGATCGATACAAACGACCTGACGCCCGAGCAAGTGTTGCAAACCGCTCTCGCGTATTTGAGGAACGAGAGCCTTGGTTAGACTCTTCGCTGCTATCCTGAGTATCTGTGTGCTGCTCATTTCATGTACGACGCGCCAGCGACCGGTCGCTACACCCTCCCCACCAGCCGGCACCGATCCGCTCAAGACTCCCTGGGAGGATCGAAGCCTCTTCAGAGAAGGACTGGTGGCATCACAACAGTCTATGCTGGACAAACTGCCTGGCGCAAGCGTCTACCACATTGAATTCAACATCCTGGATAGTTTGTATGAAGTGAAAGGGACCGAAGAGGTTCGTTATACAAACAATGAGGACGTGCCTCTCGATGAAATTCAATTGCGCCTGTTCCCCAACATCCTCGGCGGGGAGATGACTGTGCATGATCTAACGATCGATGGGCGGGCGGTGGAGCCGGCCTATGGGCTCGAAGACAGCCTGTTGATCCTGCCTCTCTCTTCGTCTCTGGAGCCGGACAAGAGCGTCGTGCTTCACATCGACTTCTTCATCACCGTGCCGCAAAGGGCCGACTTGAATTCCGGCGTGCTAACGTATACAGA
This sequence comes from Anaerolineales bacterium, assembly GCA_036833655.1. Taxonomy (GTDB): domain Bacteria; phylum Chloroflexota; class Anaerolineae; order Anaerolineales; family Villigracilaceae; genus Defluviilinea. Next base: position 8,398 of record DAITPI010000146.1, read on the forward strand.
CAATATCCTGGCGCTGGCACACGCCTATCCCATGATTGCCGTTTACGACGATGAGGGCTGGAACGCAGAGATCCCACCGCAGAGTGGCGATGTCACGTACGCGGACGCGTCGTTCTTTATCGTGCGCGTCGATGCGCCGAAGGAAGTGAAGGTCGTTACATCGGGACGCGAGCTCAGCCTCACGGAAGTGGGAGACACCCAAACCCTGATCAGCGCCTCGGGCCCCGCGCGGGATTTTTACCTGGCGGCGAGTCCGGAATACGCGGAGATCACGGAGAAGGTCGGCGAGATCACGATCCGAAGCTACGCTCCCGAGGCGTCCAGCAAAGGCTCGCAACTGGCCGTGGAGGTCGCCGGACGCGCTATCGAAGATTTCAGCGCGCGCTATGCACCCTATCCTTATACCGAGCTGGACATCGTCGCCACGCCCACGAGTGCTTTTGGCATTGAATATCCTGGGATGATTGCCATTGCGGAGCGGATCTACAATGTAGACGGACTGCTGCGTGGCACGCCGCTCGCCGTGTACCTGGAGTCCACCGTGGCGCATGAAGTGGGCCACCAGTGGTTCTACAACCTCGTCGGTGATGACCAGCTCGACGATCCCTGGCTGGACGAGTCTCTCACGCAATTTGCCACGCTTCAGTATTACACCGATGAGTACGGGGCCGGTGGAGCACAGGGATTCCGGCGATCGCTGGAGAGTCGCTGGGAAAGCGTGGGAAAGGCGGAGATTCCGATCGGGCGGCCGGTGGCTGCCTACTCCCGCCAGGAATACGGCGCGATCGTCTACGGGCGAGGTCCGCTGTTCTTTGTAGCACTGCGGGACGAGATGGGAACCAAAGCCTTTGACGTCTTCCTCCGGGAATACACCGAAAGCCTCCCCTGGGAGAT
>DAITPI010000147.1:0-6396 GCA_036833655.1 Anaerolineales bacterium
CGCTGAATCTAGCAGACAACAAAAACGCTGATAGGTTAAAATCTATCCGCGTTTTTACTTTCTGTAGGACTGTCTACTGCTTACCGCATACTGATCACCATGTCTCTCATCACTGTCTCCTCTCTCTCCAAATCCTTCGGTGCCGAAGACCTTTTCGCGAATGTGTCCTTTTCCGTGGCAAAAGGGGCGCGGCTCGCGCTCATCGGACCCAATGGGATCGGCAAAACGACCCTGTTGCGGATCCTGATCGGGCAGGAAGAGCCTTCTGCGGGGACAGTGACGCGCGCCAGGAATCTGCGCATCGGTTATCTCCCGCAGGAAGCAGACTTCGAGCTGCGGGGCACGCTGTGGGACGTGTGTCTCGAGCCCTTTGCAGACCTCATTCGGATGCAGCAAGAGCTGGAAAAGCTCGAAGGCGAGATGTCTGACCCCGACAAACGGGATCAGGCACTGGTCCGGTATGGAACGCTTCAGCACAACTTTGAGCAGCGCGGCGGATACGTCTACCAGGTCCGCATCAAGCAGGTGCTCACTGGTCTGGGGTTCGATCCGGCGGACTTTGAAATGTCACTCGATCATCTCTCCGGCGGGCAGCGCACGCGTGCCCATCTGGCGCGCCTGCTCCTCTCCAACCCCGATCTGTTGCTGCTCGATGAGCCCACCAATCATCTTGACATCAGCGCCGTCGAGTGGCTCGAGAGCTATCTCTCGCAATGGGACGGGGCGGCGGTCATAGTCTCGCATGACCGTTATTTCCTCGATCACGCCTGCAACGCGTTGCTCGAAATGGCGCTGAGCGGCGCGGAATATTATCGCGGCAATTACACAACGTACCTGAATGAGCGCGAGAACCGCTGGCAGCACCGTGTGGAGGTCTTCGAGTCCGAGCGCGACAAGCTGATGAAGGACGTGGAGTACATCAAGAAAAATATCTCGGGACAAAACGTGCAGCAAGCCAAGGGCAAGCTGCGCCGGCTGACGCGCGTGGTCCAGGCGATCGAGCAGGTGGGCATGGACGCCGTGGTGAGCACGAACTGGTCCCAGCTGGACGTCGAAACGACCACCAGCCCGTTCAGCGTGGAGGAAGCCGAACGGCGCGTGCGCGCCCTGCGACCTCCGCAGCGCCGCATGCCCGACCTGGGTCTGCACCTGCGCTCGACGCGTCGTTCGGGCGACCTGGTCATCCGCACGCGGGACCTGAAGGTGGGTTACCCTCCTGAGAATGGCATCCGGGAGAAATTCCTTTTCTCCGCGCCCGATATCGAATTGAGACGCCTGGACTGCGCTGCGTTGATCGGGCCGAATGGCGCCGGCAAATCCACGTTCCTGAAAATGATCCTCGGCCAGCTCAAGCCGCTCTCTGGCGAAGTCATCCTTGGCGCGAGCCTGCAGGTCGGATACTTCGCGCAAGCACACGAGGGGCTCGATCCGGAAAAGACGGTGCTTGACGAGATCCTGGCGCAATCGCCCGGCATGCTGCCCTACCAGGGACGCGACTATCTTGGCAAATATCTTTTCTCCGGCGATGACGCTTTCAAGACAGTCTCGATGCTCTCCGGCGGCGAACGCGGGCGACTTGCCCTGGCAAAGCTGGCTCTGCAGGATACGAACTTGCTGCTGCTCGATGAGCCGACAAACCACCTGGATATCCCCTCGCAGGAAATACTCCAATCCGTGCTGGACGCATATCAGGGGACGATTCTGCTGGTCACGCACGATCGTTACCTGGTCGACGCGCTGGCCACCCAGATCTGGGAGATCAACCCGGATGAATCACAGATGAGTGCGTTCAAGGGCACGTATTCTCAGATGAAAGAGGAGAGAGAGAAAGAAGCGGCAAGGCTCGGTGCGCAACAAGTGGAAAATATTGAGGCTCGCAATTCGAATATCGAAGCTCGACGGGCAAAAAGCAAGGAGACAAAAGAGGAAAGAAGAAAGCTAGCGCAGCTCCAGGAACTGGAAAACACCATCGCGGAGCTGGAAGCCAGGCTGGCAAACCTCAGCATGCAGTTGGAGAGCCCGTTTGTCAAGCCAGGCGAAGCGGCGAAGCTCGGGACAGAATATCAGCGTGTGCAGCGAGAAATGGACGAGAAGCTGGGCGAGTGGGAGAGAATGCAGGCGTGACAATAGATCATAAACCGAGATATGCAGTGTATTGACCGGTGTGAGAAACGCTTTGCTTCTCCTGTCCTAGTTGTTAAGTCTCAATTCATCTTAATCCATGTAAAATCAGGCAGGAAAATTTAACCATGAAGAAATGGGGACTCCTACTTGCATCCTTGATTGCTCTCGAAGCCGTTAGCATCATGTTCTATCTGGCAAGGGCAGGGCAGTTTGCTTTCCCTTTGGATGATGCATGGATTCATCAATCCTATGCCCGTAATCTCGGCTTGCATGGCATGATGGCATTTTCTCCCGGCATTCCATCCTCAGGCACTACCTCGTTCCTCTGGACTCTTCTCCTTGCCCTGGGATATGTCATCAAGGTGCCCTTTTTCCTTTGGACATTTACCTGGGGCGGCGTCTTTGCAGTGATCACTGCATTCATTGCTGCACGTTTGAATTACAAATACTTTGGCAATTTCAGAAATAGTTGCCTTGTTGCAGTTGTCTGCATCCTTGAATGGCACCTTGCCTGGGCGGCAGTTTCAGGCATGGAAATCGGCCTGTTTACATGCCTGACACTTCTGTTCTTCCTTTTCCTGACTCGTAACGTCTCACCGTTAGCCCTTGGGGCTCTTACAGGCCTCATTGTTCTGACACGTCCTGAGGGCATTCTTCTCGCAGTAATCTATGGTTTCAAGCTATTATTCATGCAACCACGTGAGATTAAACATATTTCTTTCCAGGGAGTCCTGTTTGTATCCACGTTCCTGATCATCATCAGCCCCTGGATAGTATTCAATTTCACGTACGGGCATCACCCATTTCCCAACACGATCGCAGCGAAGTTCATGCATTATGGTTATCCCTGGTCCCCGTGGCGGTCGCTCGACTACCTCTGGAACGTGTTGCTCTTCTTTCTAGATGGTTCCCTCCTTCTGATCTTCCCCGGAGCTTGCTTCAGACTTTACCATTCCATCCGGACAAAGGATACTCTTCATCCCCACCCACTGTTTTGGTTTCTCACTCTCATTGGCATCTATTCTGTTACCATACCGTTTATCTACGACGAGGGGCGATATCTGATACCGCTTATTCCCCTTGTGATTGTGTACGGCATCGAAGGCATCAGTCAGTTTTTGGAAACCGCCTTACGCACGCCGTTAATGCGATCAATGGGGTGGATCCTCCTCTTCGTATCGGTCCTTGCCTTGTGGGTCAACGGTTCAGCACAGTATTCTCGTCGCATACAATTCTACGACCTGATTCATATGCAGATCGCGCGATGGATCAACAACCACGCGCCGCAGGATGCTGTCATTGCAACACATGACATTGGCATCATTGGCTATTTCACCAACCGCCAGATTGTAGACCTGGCAGGACTAACTACACCGGAGTTAGTCCCCATCATGAACGATCCGCAGAAGACAGCGGAATACTTACGCTCCAGGCACGCAAGTTATCTGATTGTGTATAGCAGCTATTTTCAAGAATTAATTAGCTTACTGAACACCAAGAATGTTTTCTCACCCAGCCCCGAACTCATGATGACAGATGGCATGGGAACTTTTGATGTCTATGAAATAAGCGAACTGACCTCAACCACAGTGCCATGATGTTCCTGAAATTCAGTGAATCACAAATTGAGAATTCCTGATTTAGTGAAATTAGCAACATCGAATTTCAGGAGGATGATTTGCTGACATCGAAAAATCAGTTGCGAAGCGCCGCCTTGATCGGACAACACCGACAAATCCACATTCCTGAAAATGACCACCGGCCAGCTCAAGCCATTGTCATGTGAAGGTATCCTCGGTGCGAGCCCGCGGGTCGGCTCCGCTGCCCAGGCAAACAAGCGCAAGACGAAAGAGGAAGGAAGAAGGATCGCTCCGTTATGTCTCGGAAGTCTGCATCGATGAAACAATGGGGATATCTGCTTGTCCTGCTCATTCTCCTTCAGGCGCTGAGCCTTTTCTTGTATCTGGGAAAAACCGGTCAGCTCGGTTTTCCGCTCGATGACGCCTGGATCCATCAAGCGTACGCCCGGAATCTCGGCCTTCATGGTGTGATGGCGTTCACCCCGGGACAACCGTCCACGGGCAGTACATCGTTCGGCTGGACCGTTCTCCTGGCAACAGGCTACTTTCTGAATATTCCTTTTTTTCTTTGGACCTACTTCCTGGGGAGTCTCTTCGCGGTGGGCACAGCTTTGCTTGCCGCCTATCTCAGCCGGCGCTATTTTGGAAGCTTTCAAAATGCGGTCCTTGTGGGGGTCATCTGTATCCTCGAAGGGCACCTTGCCTGGGCATCTGTATCCGGCATGGAGGTCGGTCTCTTTGCATTTCTGACCTTGCTGTTCCTGACCCTGATCGATCGCCAGCTTCCTCCCTGGGTCCTGGGGGGGCTCACCGGGATGATCGCCCTGGTGCGACCGGAGGGAGTGATTCTCGCTCTTGTGTACGCGGTCAAACTGCTTTCAACGAAGCCACGAACAACACGGCGCCTAGTGATTGATGGAGCGACTTTCCTGGCCGTGTTTGCGATTTTTATCGCGCCGTGGATCCTGTTCAACCTGACCTACAGCCATCGTCCCTTTCCGAACACGATCGCAGCCAAGTTCATGCAATATACCTATCCGTGGTCGCCGTGGAAATCTTTGAAATATTTATGGGATGTATTGATCTATTTCTTGAATGGACCGCTTCTGTTGCTTGTCCCTGGAGCGGGACTTGTGTTTTACCAGGCGATAAAAGGAAAGAACACACAGTATCTCTACGTCTGCATCTGGTGCCTGGCTCTCATTGGATTGTATGCGGTTGCACTTCCCTCCATCTACGATCACGGCCGGTATCTCATGCCGCTCATTCCCCTGGTGGTCCTGTTCGGGGTGGCAGGGCTTGCCCAGCTGCTGCAACGCTTTGTGCATTCCCGTTTGCTGCGCCCGGTGATCTGGCTCACCCTGTTCAGCATGGTCATCGTGCTATGGATTAACGGAGCTTCGGACTATGGCTACCGGATCCGATTGTTCAATACGGTCCACGTCAAGGCTGCGCAGTGGATCCTGGCGAACACTCCGAGGAACGCGGTCATCGCCACCCACGATATCGGAATCATTGGCTATTACACTGAGCGCCCGGTCGTGGACCTTGCCGGGCTGGTCACACCCGAAGTTGTTCCACTCCTGCGGAATCCGCCGAAAATGGCAGCCTTTCTCCAGCAGGAACACGTCGATTATGTGATCGTTTACAGCGGGTATTACCGGGAACTACTAGACATCCTGGATGCGCGGGTCGTCTTTTCCCCCGGGGCAGAGGAGCTCAGGGCCATGGCCGTCGAGCCTTTTGAAGTCTATGAAGTCAGCAGCCGGTAACGTCAAACGTGCTATACTGAAACAGGGTGGAAACTTCGATCATGAAAGGAGGCACCTATGTCCTTGAAAAATCAGCTTCGGGGGGACTCGTTGCCCTGGCTGCTGGAGCCGGCGGATCCCGGTGTTCGTTATCTCGCCCTGCGCGATCTACCCGAGCTTTCACCCGCTGACCGCCAGTTGAAATCGGCGCGCAGAGCGGCTCACGCAGGGGGACCGATTGCGGAAGTTCTCACCCACATGCAGCGCGAGGGCTTCTGGGTCAAGCCGGGACCCGGATACAATCCCAAGTACATCTCCACCGTCTGGGCGATCATTCTGCTGGCGCAGCTCGGCGCCTCGGTCCATGAAGACAGGCGCATCGAGCAGGCTTGCAAGTATCTCGTGGACCACGCTCTGGCAGATGGCGGACAGTTCACGATGGTCGCCTCGAAGGCACCCTCCGGCACGGCAGACTGTATCCAGGGGAATTTGCTGTGGTCCCTGCTGGAATTGGGGTACGACGATTTCCGCCTGGAAAAGGCCTTCGAATGGATGGCGCGTACAGTCACCGGCGAGGGGATTGCTCCGATGAAAGAAAAGGATGCGCCGGTCCGTTATTACGCGGGGAAATGCGGTCCGACTTTTGCGTGTGGCGCAAACAACAAGCTCCCCTGCGCCTGGGGTGGGGTCAAAGTCATGCTCGCTCTCAGCAAGCTGCCGGTCGAGCGACAAACACCTTTAATCCAAAAAGCCATTCAACATGGCGTGGACTTTTTTTTCAGTGTAGACCCGGCAACGGCTGGCTATCCGTGCGGCTGGGCAGCAAAGCCAAGCGGGAACTGGTGGAAGTTTGGCTTTCCGGTTTTCTATATAACAGATATCCTCCAGATCGCCGAGGCGCTGGTCAGGTTGGGCCATGGAAATGACCCAGGCTTATCAAA
>DAITPI010000147.1:6496-9289 GCA_036833655.1 Anaerolineales bacterium
GGAGGTGCCCTGATGGCCCGAATAGAATTTAGAGGACAAACCTATAACGACGAGTATGAAATGCCGTACGAGATCCGCCAGGCATACAGGAAGGAAAAGCAAGGACGCCGCGAACAAGACAAGCCAATATCTAAGCCTTTGACTGAGCTTGTCGATATGTCACCCGATGTGAAGGCGATCTACGAGCGGGCACGGGGAGAGGCCGACCAGAAGCTGGCATCCTCTCAATCCGCGAAAGAGCTTCCAGGAACCGAGGAGATCTATCGCCAGTCCGCTCCCGACGACATGAAGCATCTGCCCTCAGACGAGAGCATCTATCGCCCCTCGCAGCCGCTCATCGACCCGGGAAAGCCCGCGATCGAGCCGGACTCCGGCTTTGGGGTAAACCGGTTTGTGTCGAGTGTCGTCTGGGCTTTGATCCTGGTGGCGGTTGCGTTTTTTATCCTCCGCTTCCTTCTCTAACAACCACTGAGAAATACCGGTTTGCTCTAATCGGCCGGTATGGGACCGAACTTAAGGCTAATTCTGCTCTACAGGCTGGCGGCAGGATTGCTTGCTGCGCTGACGAGTCCCATTCTCGGGACATCACTGTTGCTGACCGGCCTGGAAATCATCATGATCGTCCATCTCGCCAAGAAGAATCGCTTCGGTCTCAGCCTGAAAACCTCGGGTCTTCTGCCACAGCGATCTGGGGCGTGTCCAGCGCGCTCAAAGATGCCGGCGTGGAGCTGTCCCGCTGGAGCGGGGTCATAGACAAGCGTGACCTACGTGTACATATAAAATGAACGACCGAGGCAAACACCTCGGTCGTTCAGCATTTTACAAAGAAAAGCTTTCGCCGGGCTTGAGCAGGACGACTTTTGTGCTCGTCTCTCTCTCGACGCGCTGCGCCCAGGCATTCTCATCCTGCGCCAGCAGGTCGAATGTGTTGTAATGGATGGGGATGACGACCTTCGGCTCCAGGAACTTGACCGCCCGCAGCGCATCGTCGGGTCCCATGGTGTAATTGTCCCCAATCGGAATCACAGCCAGATCCAGTCCCTCTTCGCCGATCAATTTCATATCGCCGAACAGGCCAGTATCCTGCGCCAGATAGATTTTCTTGCCGTCGTGGGTGGACAGCAGGAAGCCGCACGGATTGCCGCCGTTCGACCCGTCCGGCAGAGCCGAGCCGTGGATCGCAAAGGTCAGCTTGAGATAGCCAAAGGGATGGTTATACCCGCCGCCGAGATGCTGTCCATGCGTTTTGTCGATCCCCTGCCGGGCAAACCAGTTGGCGATCTCGTCATTGCTGATGACTGTCGCGCCTGTGCGCCGGGCAATCGCAATGCTGTCCCCCACATGATCACCGTGCCCGTGACTGATGAGAATGAAGTCAGCTGCCACGGCCTCCGGCGAAATGGCCGCCGCCGGATTTCCTTTCAGGAAAGGATCGACGATGATCTTATACCCGTCGGTCTCGAGGCCGAGGGCGGCGTGCCCGTACCAGGTGAGTTTCGTCATAAGAACCTCCTTTTTGTTCAGTATAGGCGAAATTCAAATAGAGTCAATTGTCATCTTCAAATGCTTTTTTCGTGCCCTGCCTTCTGTAATGACATAACAATACTGATTGTTGGCAGATAGAATAAAAATACCTATAATCACCCCATCTCAGCCCACGGAGGCTCCATGAAGCCCACATTTTCTCAGCGTCTTCGCTATCAATTTGACAATTTGATGTCACGTGGCACGCCAGCCCTGATTGGCATCCTGTTCGCGCTTTCGTTGACCATTGTGCTGATTGCCGGGGGAATCCTCTGGTTGACTCGCATTGTTCCAGGGGGCGAATCGGCGCCTCTCACATTCGGCGAAGCTGTCTGGGAAAGCCTGATGCGCACACTCGATGCAGGCACCATGGGCGGGGATCAGGGCCCATCGTTCCGATTCGTCATGCTGCTTGTGACGCTGGGCGGTATCTTTGTCGTCAGCGCTCTGATCGGCGTGCTGAACAACGGCATGGAGACCCAGATGGAGCGCCTGCGCAAGGGCCGTTCGCGTGTACTGGAGACGGGCCACACGATCATCCTGGGCTGGTCCCCGCAGATCTTCACCATCCTGAACGAGCTGATGACCGCCAACGAGAACCAGCGGAACGCGCGGATTGTGGTTCTGGCGGATAGAGATAAGGTGGAGATGGAGGATGAGATCCGCGAGCGGGTGGAGGTCCGGAGAAGGACGCGTATCCTCTGCCGCAGCGGAAACCCGATCGACCCGAACGACCTGGAGATTACCAGCCCGCAAACGGCCAAATCGATCATCGTCTTGCCACCTGAGAACAGCGACCCGGATACGGACGTGATCAAGACTGTGCTGGCAATCACCAATAATCCTAATCGCCGCGCAGAGGCATATCACATTGTCACGCAGATCCGCGATGCCAGGAACATGGACGTTCTAAAGCTGGTCGGCGAGAAGGACAACGTCCAGGCGGTGCTGACCGGCGACCTGATCGCGCGCGTCGTCGCCCAGACCTCACGGCAGTCCGGGCTTTCCGTGGTCTACACTGAGTTGATGAATTTCGGCGGCGACGAAATCTACTTCAAGCACGAGCCCGCACTTTCCGGAAAAACCTATGGCGAGGCGCTGCTGGCATATGAAGATTCCTGCCTGATGGGTCTGCGCAAAGCCGATGGAATAATCCTGCTCAACCCGCCCATGGATTCACCGATCGAGGCCGAAGATCAGATCTTCGCCCTCTCCGCCGATGACGACACGATCCGCCTCTCGGGCCTGAGCCAGCTTCCGATCGATGAA
>DAITPI010000148.1:0-9268 GCA_036833655.1 Anaerolineales bacterium
TGGAATAGTGGGCCATACCCGTGGCTGGATTATGCCCTTCAGCATGCATCCTCTTGGCCTGGCGCTGGGCTCCTTGAACGAGCAGGCGGCCGTTTACCGGGGTGAGATCCAGAAACGGGAAATCCTGCACCTGACCGTGCTCATCGACCACGATGTCATCGATGGTGTTCCCGCAGCCCGGTTCGTGGACGACCTCGTCAAGAAGATGCAAACCGGCTTTGGGCTGCCGCAATAGAGCCGGACCCTCCGCTGACTGCTCGCTCGGCGTCGGAGTCCTGTATTTATCAGGTGGTGCCATTTTGAAGAAACAGAGAACCGGGTTCCTGCTGCTTACGGTACTGTTACCCTTCTGCCTTGCCGTCTACGCGGTCACAATGTTGCCGCAGGACTGGATCTTCGCCGAGTACAAGCAGGCATTCCGCGGGCTTCAGCATCCACCGGCGACAACGTTCATTGCTTCTTACAATTCTTTTGGTGCCCTGGACAAGCTACGGGTCATGTACAAGGATGACTTCGCTCAGGGCTGCAATTACAGGGTGGCACAGATCCGGGAGTATTCCGGGAACAGGGCAGACGTTGTGTCGTTTTACGCGGCGCAGAACATCCAGATCAGAGGGGAGAGCCTTTCACCCGGGGTCCTCTTCATTCCGATGAATGAAGCCGGCGCGGTCGACCCGTATGAATTGTCTGACGAAGAACTGGCTGCCAAGGGACCAGGGGCCTTCGATGTGTTGGAAAACATTAAACATGACCAGAGATTCTTGGGACTCCGAGCGCCCTTTCTGTATTATTATGTTGCCATTGGAGGCTTTTCAAGCACGGATTATGATATCCGCTGCCAGTTTTGACGCCCACTGAGCGGAAAGGAAAGCATCGTGTTCCCGTTCTGGCTGTTCCTGGGAATCGTCCTGCTTGTCATGGGGTTGTTTAATAAACAGATGTTACGCTGGATAGGTCTCAAACCGATGAGTGAGGTGTTTACCACGCCCCGCCTGAAAAACTCGTCCCGGAGGGTCGAGCGCATCGGCAGATGGTTGGTGATTGTTCTTGGCATAGGGTTTCTGGTCCATGGCCTGGGCACCGCTCTGCCCGGGCAAGTGGCATCCGTAATTTCCTCCCTCTCAACAGGCGTATCGGCGCTGCTGCTCGTGGCCATGTTCGTGGTCGCCATCGCGAACTGGAAAGCCAGGTGACTTCTTCTGAAGGAGAGCTAGCTATTGTTATGGAAGTTGCATCGCTCATCCAGTACATTGTCGATGAAATCAGGCAGGTGCGTGGCATCCGAGCCGTTGTCCTGGGTGGGTCGCGGGCGCAAGGGATACACACACCGTCTTCCGATATTGATCTCGCTATTTACTATGACCCGGACTCTCCCCTCGATCTCTCCCATTTAGGCGAGATCGCGGCGCAGCTTGACGATCAGCACCGCCCGGACGTGATCACGGAGATCGGCGAGTGGGGACCGTGGATCAACGGGGGCGGCTGGCTCCGGATCCAATCCCATCCGGTGGATTTTCTGTACCGCGACCTCGGAAAGGTGACCGCCATCGTCGAGGACTGTCTCCACGAAAAGGTGGAGATCTTCTACCAGCCCGGTCATCCAAATGGGTTTGTCTCCTCCATCTATCTGGCGGAGGTGGCGGTTTGCCAGCCGCGCTGGGACCCGGACGGATCGATCGCAGATTTGAAACGCAGGCTCGATCCATATCCTGTCTCGCTGCAAAGAGCGTTGATCCGGAAATTTGCCTGGGAGATCGATTTTTCGATCCAGGTTTCCAGGAAGAGCATTGAACGAGGGGATGTTGCCTATGTTGCGGGATGCTGTTTTCGTAGCGTGATGTGCATGCTGCAGGTCCTGTTTGCCATCAATGGGAAATACTGGTTGAATGAAAAGGGCGCTGTGGCGCTCGCAAATACCTTTGCGCGGAAGCCGGCTCTCCTCAAAACTCGCATCGAGCAAGTCTTCCGCTTGCTGGAGCCAGATCCGGATGCTATGGAAAAGGCAATCGGCATTCTTGAGGAACTCTGCCGGGATGTCAACACATTGGCTGCAGAAGTGTAGAAAATCCCTGCAAGACATACCGCAATTCCACGTGCATGAGGAAAGGATTGTTCCCCGCCATGTCTATCTCCCATCAACCCGTCTTTGAGCTGCGGATTGCGCTTACATCGGGTGACTATGAGCGGCTGGTGAAGTTCTATTCTGCCGGGCTCGGCATCCAGCCGTCCGCCATCTGGAATAACGACGGTGGTCAGGCGATGATCCTCGATATGGGCAAAGCAACTCTCGAGCTGTTTGACGAGCGGCAGGCGGAGATCATCGATCAGCTGGAAGCCGGACGGCGGGTCAGCGGACAGGTCCGGCTGGCATTGCAGGTGCCCGATTTAGAGGCAGCCATGGAGCGATTACTGGCGCATGGAGCGACACTGGTCCATGAACCGGTGAGGACACCCTGGGGCGATTACAATGTGCGTCTGCAGGATCCGGATGGCATGCAGATCACACTCTTCCAGGCGCCCGAACCGAATCAATAAAGTAGGGCGGATCTGTGACCCGCCAGGGCAACCACTATGTTTGCTTACAAATTGCCGATTCGTTCGAGAGAATTCGCGGAAGCTCGCGGATTTGAGTGGAGCTTACGGAAGGATATTTATGCCTGAAATCGTCGATCTAAGTCAGGAGATCTATGCGGGGATGCCGGTCTTTCCGGATCTACCGGAGGTGAAGATCAGCATGCACGTGTCCCATGAGCAATGGGATGGCATCGAAGATAGCGGTGTGGCTACCCCGGCGGTAAACCTGCTGGAGTTTGGCGAGCATACCGGCACACACGTCGATGCGCTCAATCATATGGCGCGACAGTATCGGGAGCAATCCATCGATACAATGCCCCTGACGATGTTCTATACCGAAGGGATTTGCCTGGACGTATCCGACAAGGGATTTCGGGAGTTGATCGAGGTCGCGGATCTGGAGCACGCTCTCTCCGCGGCAAACCTGGCGATGAAACCAGGGGATACCGTCTTACTCTATACCGATCATTACCGCCGCGCCTATGGAACCGAGAACTGGCACCATGGGCCCGGCGTCAGCGTGGCAGCGGCGCGCTGGCTGGGGGGACAGAAGATCGCCGCATTTGGCGTGGAAACGATGGCGCCCGGCGTGCTGAAGGTCTCGAACAAGGACGTGCATCGCGTTTGCGGGGAACTCGGCTTCACGCACTACGAGAATCTGATTAACCTACACCTGCTCGTCGGGCGGGGGCGATTCCGCTTTATCGGACTCCCTCTCAAGATCCGTGGCGGCACGGGCTCGCCGGTGCGCGCGGTGGCAGTCTTCGAATAACGACAACCAGTTCCTAATCGCCCAATTTGATCATCCCGAGCCGGATCGCGGACAGCACAGCCTGCGCGCGGTTGGGCTCCTGTAATTTTTCCAGAATATTCTTGGCATGGGTACGGATGGTCTCTTCGGACACGCCGAGCTGGGAGGCGATCTGTTTGTAGGTGTTCGGTGTTGCCATCCATTCCAGCACCTCCTGCTCGCGCGGCGTCAATGTGACAGACGCCGCGTGACCGGGCTGTTTGCTGAAGCGCCTCAGCACTCGTTTCATCACGTCCGGGTGGAGATAGGCTTCGCCTTTGACCACGGCATGAATCGCACGCACCAGCTCTCCCGGCTCGATATTCTTGAGCACATACCCCTCGATGCCGGCAGCCACCAGCTCCAAAACCCTGTCGTCAACTTCGGTGCCGGTCAGCATCATGACTTTCACGTGGGGTTTGGATTTCCGCAGGGCGAGCGCCATCTGCTGGCCGTCCATTTCGGGCATCACGAGGTCCACCAGGGCAATATCAGGCTCCAGGCGTTGCGCGGCGAGCAGACCAGCGCTTCCGTTCTCAGCATCGCCCACAACCTCCAGATCGGGCTCCAGGCGGAGCACCATTGCCAGTCCTTTGCGGACCACCGCGTGATCGTCGACGATGAGGATTCGGATGGGGTCAGGCATGTTGCTTGTGCCCATTGTTCGGCAGCTGGATCAGGATCCGCGTCCCGGCGCCGGGCTGGCTGATGATTTCACACTCACCGCCCATGGCACGGGCGCGCTCCTGAATGCCCCGCAGGCCGAAGTGCTCACGGCTAGATGCTCGCGATAAGGCTGTGGCGAGGTCAAAGCCACAGCCTTGATCGGAAATATCGAGATAGACCTGATCTTGTGCGACGTTCAAGCACAGGCGCGCCGAGTTTGCGCCGGAATGCCGAGCCGAGTTGGCTAAGGCTTCCTGCGCCATCCGATAAATCGTGCGGCGGAGGCCGGCGGGGAGCAAGTCGAAATTCCCGCTATTGTTGAAGACAATGCTGAAGGAGCGCGGCCGGCAGCAGCTGCTCACGTAGCTGGTCAGGTCCGCCATGAACAGCTCGATGGTCAATGGAGATGGCCACAGGTCGAATATCGAGCGGCGAACCTCATCATGGGCGCCGCTGGCAAGGGACCTCAGGTCGATCAGCTCTTTCTTGACTTCTTCTGCCTGGACTGGAAGCATGTTGATGCACGCATCCAGGCTGTATACGATTCCAAACAGGGACTGAGCGACCGTATCGTGGATATCGCGCGCAATCCGGTTCCGCTCTGTTTCCACAGCAAGGCGCCGGGCGCGGTCAATGCACAGGATCGTGGTGCCTAATGCCAGGGCGGCTTGATTCGCGACCGTCATGAGCGTGGATTCCTGCCCGGCGGTCAGGCCATTGGACTCGTCCACCAGCAGGACGCCGACCGGATGCTCACGCAGGTAGAGCGGGATGACTCTCCATGGATTCTGGGTCAGCCAGTCGTTGAGCTCCTGTTGCTGGACCAGGGCATCGTGGTCCGTTCGAAAGCTGTCGCGGGTAAGCAACGCCTGGAAAAGGCGACCATTCTGCGGGTCCAGGGCGAGCGGTTTCACGCTTGGAAACGATTCCTGGGCAGGATAGACCAGCCAGCCACCCAGCTCCTGGAGCGCAGGATCCACCAGCCCCACCACGGCCTTCGAGAAGCCCAGATCGGTGGTCACTGCGCCGAGCACGCGCTCCTGCACGGAAATCAGATCGGGTGCGGCCTGCAGGATCATCGCCAGGTCGTGGATAATCTCCAGCTGGCGGTGAGCGTCTTCCAGCTTCTCGTGTTTTTGGGCAAGCTCATCGCGGGCATTCGATAATTCTTCGCGGGCGCGGTTGATATCCTTGAGGAGCCGGGAGGAATACGCAAACAGCAGGGGAATGAGCCAGATTCCGCTGATTTGTGTAAAAAGAGTGGCGCTGTCTTCCAGAGGCAAGGCCCGCGTGCCCACATAACTACTTGCCAGATACAAGAGTGTGAATACCAGCGCCCCGAGGAGCGCGCCGCGAACCTGAAAGAAAAATGCTCCCGCCAGCAAAGGACTGAGAGCATACAAATAATAGGAGCTTTGTGTCCCACCGCTTACGACAAGCAGTCCTGCCGAGAAGAGCAGATCGATCCCCAGCGCCAGCGGATACTCGATGACCAGCTGATTCAGGGGGCGATTGAAAATCGAGATCAGTGTGTTGGCAAGCGCCGCAACCACCAGCACCGCCAGGGGATCGAATGCGCCCTGCCGGGCATCAGAATTGAGACTCAGCAGGGCGGGAATGAGTGCTGCCCAGCGAAAAATAACGAGAAAGGTGAAAAGCCGGTTGTCCCGGAAAATTGATTGTATCTTTTTGTACATGAATGTTGTATGATGATTATAGTCCCACAGCGTACTTCTCGTCTCCCCCGCGCGGGGGAGAAAAGTTCCCGTCCGCGGGGGATAGTCCGCAGGGGATGAACTGATTATCATCGGACCGACGCATCGTAATCAGCAAAAAACGATTCACGAATGACAGCTATCTGTCTCGGAGTTCTAGAAGCCGGACAGATCGACGTTTCAGATTTCCGTCAAAGGAGGTTTCGATGGATGTCATTAAAGAGGACCAGGTTCTGGATTGTTCCGGGATGTTGTGTCCGATGCCTGTGGTCAAGACGTCGAAGGCGATCAAAGCGATGGAAGTAGGGCAGGTGTTGAAGATGGTCGCCACAGACCCGGGTGCACCGCCCGATATGGAAGCCTGGAGCCGCCAGACGGGGAATGAGCTGCTCCGCTCCATGCAGGAGGACGGCAAGTTCGTCTTTTATATCCGCCGAATGAAATAGAAAACGTAGCGCTACCAAGCCGGCTTCACTCAATATTCCAGGAGGACAAGATGTCAAAGTCTGATCCGGATGCACCCAAGCGACTGGCGCTCATCGCCAGCAAAGGGACGCTCGACTGGGCCTATCCCCCGTTCATTCTCGCCAGTGCGGCTGGCGCGATGGGCTGGGAGGTAGGCATTTTCTTTACCTTCTACGGGCTGACGCTGCTCAAGCCCAGGCTGACGGCGGCGGTCACCCCGGTGGGCAACCCGGCCATGCCAATGAAGATGCCGTTTGGGCCCGACGGATTCCAGAATATCAACTGGCCCATCCCACAGTTGATCATGGCAAATGTGCCGGGCTTCAATGCCCTGGCGACAACGCTCATGAAACAGACCTTCGAAAACAAGGGGGTGGCGACGATCGAAGAGCTGCGCAACATGTGCGTCGAAATGGATGTGCGCATGATCGGCTGCCAGATGACCATGGACGTCTTCGGCTTCAAGCGCGAGGACTTTATCAAGGAGTGCGAGATCGGTGGGGCAGCGACCTTCCTTGAGTACGCGGCAGATGCCGATGTGCAACTGTTCATTTGACGAGGAATTGAAATGTTTTCACTCGAAACAGACAACAGACAAAGCGTCTCGGTCATGAAGGTCAAGGGTCGGATTGACTCGGAGACCGCCCCCGAGCTGGACGAAGCCCTGACCAGGCTCGTGCAGCAGGGCCAGAATCAGATCGTCCTCAACCTGCAGGATGTGGACTTTATGTCCTCCGCCGGGCTGCGGGCGATTGTCAAGGCATTCCAGGCGGCGAAAAAGGCGGGCGGGGACGTGCGGCTGGCTGCTGCTTCCGAGCCGGTCGAGGTGGTGTTGCGGACGGTCGGGATGATGCAAATGCTGCAGATGTATCCAAGCGATCAGGAAGCGATGGCAAGTTTCTAGGGAGAGGAAAACACGCAGACACGTAAGCAGCAAAATCCATGTGCTTGAATACATGTGTACATCAACCGGAGGGCAGTGATGTGGAAGACCAACGATGAGGACGTAAAAAAGATTCTGTACGTTCAGACCCATGGGGAAAAAGATCCGGAACGCACAGCCACCCCATTCTTTCTGGCGACCGCAGGTGCGGCCATGGACAATGAAGTCTGCATTTACTTCACGATGAATGGGCCGCAGTGTCTCGAGAAGGGGGCAGGGGAAAGGATCATCGTTCCGAAGAAGGGTGGGGGTGGAAAAGAATTGAAGTACTTCGTCGATCAGGCATTGGAGATGGGAGTGCGGTTGTTTGTCTGTCAACCCTCGCTCGATCTGCACGGTTACTGCCTCGAGGATCTGATTGACGGTGTCGAGATGATCGGCGGCGCGGCGTTCAACGACCTGGCGGTCCGCGCGGATGCAGTGATTTCTTTTTAAACACAAAGGACACGAAGTGTACGAAGGCTTTTCCTTTGTGTTCCTTGGTGACCTTCGTGTTTAGCTGTTTTACAGGAGGCACTTGTGCCAACGACACTGGAAAACTGGAATCCGGGCAAAGCGGAGAATCGCCATGCCAACGTGACCTACGAAGAAAAGGAACGCCTTTTCCTCGAGGTGAAAAGCGACCTTCGTTACAACGACTTTCTCTACGGCTGTTACGAGTGCGGGATCTGTGTCTCTGCCTGTCCCTCGGCGCGCTTCTACGACTTCAGCCCCCGCGTCATTGCCCAGGCGCTGGCGCGCGAGGATGTCGAGCGAGTCTACGACATCCTGACCGAAGATATCTGGAACTGCGCCCAGTGCTTCTCGTGCGTGCGCTGTCCGCGGCAGAACAATCCCGGAGGCCTGGTCACGATCCTGCGTGAGGTCTCTCTCAAGAATGGGATGCAGGAATCCAAAGATGCGCTGCAGGGCTACAGCCGGGTGATCTACAAGGTCATGCTCAAAGGCAACCAGGTCTCGCCCGATATGCTCCAGCCCGATTTCTTCCCTGACTGGGGTCCGTGGGTCCAGAACTTCAGCGAGAACATGCACGTCTGGCGCAAAGCCATCCCCATGGATTCGATCCGCGGCGTGACCGACGTCGCCTGGCGCACCGACCGTAAGACCCTGCTCGAGCTATACACCATCTGGTTCGAGTCGGGCAATATGGACATTATCAAGGAGCTCGACGAGGGGTTGTACGACCTGCTCGCCGACGTGATGCAGGAAGAACTAGAGGAAGGATGAGAGAAGTCAAAGGTTCAAAGTTGAAGTTTGCAGGTTGGACACACCTAAAAGACTTTGAACAATCGGCCTGAGCCTTACTGGAGAAAAATTATGACAACAACTGACTTCACCCCCGTCGAGACAATTCTTGAGAAAAAATCTCATCCGGTCACGCGCGACGCGCAGTTCGCGCCGACGCGTGATATGCATGATCGTCTGTATGAACTCGAAGCAAAGGGTGAAATTATCGTTCAAAAAGTTCCTGAGCCTTATATTGAGTTTACGACCAAATATGGCCGGATGAAGAAGATCCCGATCGAGCATACCTGGCATCACAAATCCTGCGGGCACTGCGGCCATATACCCGGATATGCCTCCTCGATCCTGTGGCTTCACCGGCAGTTCGGCCTGGATTATCTGGACCCGACTGACCAGACATCCTGCACGGGATGGAATTACTATGCGTCGGGGGCCTCCAACGCGGTGGGACAGGCGGCGGTCATGAGCCGCAACTTTGCCGCGGCGTACGAGACCGGCTACTTTCCGATGATCCACTGCGGCACGAGCTTCGGGCATTACAAGGAGATCCGCGAGCAGCTCGTCCATCACAAGGAATTGCGCGATGAGGTCCGCCGCATTCTCGGCAAGATGGGCAAGCCGCTGGTCATCCCCGAAGAGATCGTCCATTACAGCGAATGGGTCTATGCCATGCGCGACAGAATCGCCGAGCGCCAACTCGTGGATATGAGCGCCATCACCGCAACAGTGCACCCAGCCTGTCACTACTACAAGATTGTCGCGGAGGACGCCATCTATGATCCCGAGATCTATGGCGGCCAGCGGACGGCGGTGGTGACGGCACTTCTGGAAACCCTGGGCATGAAGGTGGCAGATTACTCGACCTGGTTC
>DAITPI010000149.1:0-9257 GCA_036833655.1 Anaerolineales bacterium
AAATCAAGTGCCAATCGCACTTCCTACGCTGCTATGCCCCTCGCTGCATAAGCGAGTACCATAACAGCCGTGGCGCCAAGGCGCCACGCGTCCGCCGGCACCGCTCTCCACCCGGTGACGGATCGGGCGAAACAATGGTGTGAGTGCTGCACATGACGCTGCTAAATGTGCTTAAGACCAGCAGATGGTCACAGGGTTACCTGCCCGCCGAGATCCCCGTGATGACACAATTCGGCAGGCTACGCTCGTAGAGTTCCGAGGGTCGAATCTTTCGGACGCGGGTTCAATTCCCGCCATCTCCACCATTGCTTGTCCGGCACTTGCACTGCTGGACAAGCGCGTTTTTTAGGGTAAGAGAGACCTTCCAAGGTTCTATAATGAGGATCTGAGCCTCAATCAAAGGAAAGGCAATGAAACAACTCCCTGAAAATCTCAGATTTCCAGTAATGATTAGTTCTCTGCTCGTACTTCCGCTCATGATTCTGGAAGTAGTCAACCGGCGAAATTTCGAGGAAGGCTTTCCCGTCAGGCTATTTGGCGTCATGTGGCTCCTGCCCATGCTGTTCCTCCTCATCTTGATGCCCATCGTGCGAAACGTTCGGCGGGCGGGAAACAGTCTGCTGCAGAATCCTGTCCGGCTTCTCCTCCGTGTTGCTTCCCTGGCGCTCATTGCGATCGTGTGGATGGCGACTCTGTTCGACCAGATGCCCTGTTTTCTGGGCGTACCGCTCTGCGATTAAGGCGGCAGTCTGCTCATCTCAGGTTGTCCAGCGCTCGAGGCTGGACAACTGTGTTTTAATAAGCGCTATGAAGAAACTTCTCATCGGATGTCTTTTCCTGCTCGCTGCCTGCCAGCCGGCGACGCCGACGCCTGGAGCGGTGGTTTTCCCCACGAGGACTCTTCCTCCGACCCCGGCACCTGTTACGGATACGCCCGGGCCGACCTCCACGCCCGAGCCTACCCCCACGCCGTTCCCGCGCTTCTTTACGGATGAGTTCGATGGCTCGCTTGCCGGATGGGTGATCCTCCAGGCGGGGAGTGACGCCGTGCCGAATATCAAGAATGAAAACAGCACTCTCGCCCTGCAGATGGATGCGCCATACACGTGGGTGTACGCTGTTTTCGGCGCACAGGATTATGAAGACGTCCGGGTGGAGGCGCGCTTTGCGAACCAGGCGGGCAGCCCCGCATCCATCGGGCTGATCTGTCGCTATAGCGAGACTGACGGATGGTTCGAATACAACGTATCCACCGATGGGACATACAGTGTGTTGTACGGCAAATGGCTGGCAAGCGGGATTGCGGATTATCTGCCGATCGTGTCTGCATCGTCCAATATCATCCAGCCCAGCGGTACATCTCAGGAGATCGGCCTGGTCTGCTCAGGCACGCTTCTCTCGCTTTATATCGACCAGACGTTGATCCGCAATATCGACGCAAGTCGCTACGAGCTGACCGGAGGCAAGGTTGGCGTTGCCGCTTCTTCCTTTGAAAATACGCCGGTGATTGCCGAATTCGATTGGGTCAGGATCAGCGAGCCATAACCCGCCCCCTCCGCCCCGCGAAGCGGGGCACCTCCCCCAAATTCACACGCAATCATAGAATAACAATCAAGTTTTTGTCTGTGAATTTGGGGGAGGAAAGGTGGGGGCGGGGGTTCCAATCTGTTTCCTACACTACATTAACACTATTCTTGCACTGGGTGGGTAATATGAGGAGCGTTGGAAAATCAGACGTTACTAGACTTCCTCAACGCCAACGATCCACATGAAATGAATTGCAAGGAGTAGCTATGGCAAAAATTATTGGCATCGACCTTGGCACAACCAACTCCGTTGTGTCTGTCATGGAAGGCGGTACACCGACCGTAATCCCAACTTCGGAGGGCGGTCGACTATGCCCGTCGGTGGTAGCCTTCAACAAAAACGGCGAGCGCCTCGTCGGTCAGACCGCGAAGCGCCAGGCCGTTGTTAATTCCGAGAATACCGTCTATTCCATCAAGCGTTTCATCGGCCGTCACTATGACGAGGTCGAGGCGGAGCGCAAGATGGTTTCTTATGAAGTGGTCCCCGGTCCTTCGAGCGATGTGCGCGTCAAGATCCCGGTGACGGGGCGTGAGTATTCCCCGCAGGAAATCAGCGCGATGATCCTGGGCAAACTCAAAACAGATGCGGAAGCGTATCTTGGGCAGCCTGTGACCCAGGCGGTCATCACGGTGCCTGCGTACTTCAACGACAGCCAGCGCCAGGCGACCAAGGACGCTGGCAAGATCGCCGGTCTGGAAGTCCTGCGCATCATCAACGAGCCGACTGCCTCTGCACTGGCGTATGGACTGGACAAGAAAAAGAACGAGACCATCCTGGTCTTCGACCTGGGCGGTGGTACCTTCGACGTATCCATCCTGGAAGTCGGCGAAGGCGTCATCGAGGTCAAGGCGACCAATGGCGATACACACCTGGGCGGCGATGACTGGGATCAGCGCATCGTCAACTGGGCTGCTGATGAGTTCAAGCGCGAGCAAGGCATCGACCTGCGTAACGACCGCCAGGCGCTGCAGCGTCTGCGTGAGGCGGCGGAGAAAGCCAAGATCGAGCTCTCGAGCGTGATGGAGACCGAGATCAACCTGCCGTACATCACGGCGGATGCCACCGGCCCGAAACACCTGCAGCTGAAGCTCAGCCGCTCGAAATTCGAGCAAATGACCGAAGACCTGCTCGAGCGCTGCCGCAAGCCATTCGAAGCCGCCCTCAAGGATGCTGGCATGGATGCCAGCCGGCTGAACGAAGTCGTGCTCGTCGGTGGTTCCACCCGTATGCCCATGGTCCAGGAGCTTGTCCGCCGCCTGACCGGTGGCAAGGAGCCGAACAAAGGCGTGAACCCGGATGAAGTTGTCTCTGTGGGTGCAGCCATCCAGGGCGGCGTGCTCGGCGGTGATGTCAAGGATGTCTTGTTGCTCGATGTAACCCCGCTGTCCCTGGGGGTCGAAACCCTTGGCAGCGTGATGACGACTCTCATCCCTCGCAACACCACGATCCCCGTCCGGAAGAGTGAGTCATTCTCCACGGCTGCGGATAACCAAACCGCTGTGGATATCCACGTTCTGCAGGGTGAGCGTTCCCTGGCCGGCGACAACATGTCCCTGGGCCGTTTCCGGCTGGACGGCATCCCACCGGCTCCCCGCGGTATGCCTCAGGTGGAAGTGACCTTCGACATCGACGCCAACGGCATTCTGCACGTCACCGCCAAGGACAAGGCGACCGGCAAGGAACAACAGGTGACTATTACTGCTTCGACGAACCTCGATAAGGGCGACATCGACCGCATGGTCCAGGAAGCCCGCCAGCATGAGGCGGAGGACAAGAAGCGCCGCGAGCTGATCGACGCCAGGAACACGGCTGACAACCTGGTGTACCAGACCGAAAAGACCCTGCGTGACCTGGGCGATAAGGTATCCAACAATGACTCCCAGGATATCCAGCGGAAAATCGACGAGCTGAAGTCTGCCGCCCAGGGCGATGATATCAATCGTATCAAGCGGGCGAGCGAGCAGGTGGAACAGGCTTTCCATGCCTTGAGCCAGCAGCTCTACTCACAGGGGCAGCCGCAACCCGAGACGCCGGGTGGTCCGCCGCCACGTGACAATGGCGACGACGTCATCGAAGGCGAAGTCAGAGAATAAGAGTAGCATTAGACCCCGGGATTCCAAAATCCCGGGGTCTTTTTTTGGCATATAATCTTTGTCATGCAACACCGCTTTAATCGTATGTGGGCAGTCCCCATTTCCATTCTACTCATCGTTGGTTTGTACAATATTCCTCCGATTCACAGCCGCCTCGCCTGGCGGCTCGAATCATTAAGAACAAACATCCGCTATCTGCTAAACCCGCCCGAGGAAGCTGTTTTTCAACCCGCGCAACAGCAGCAGCTGGATATTGCGGTGACAGCCATGATCCAGACTCTTCAGGCGACTCTCACGCCTGAGGTGGGAACTTCTCCCCCTGGAAGCTCCACGCCTCCGCCGGGTCCCACTCTCCAGCCGACGGTCACCCCGACGCCGCTGCCTGCTACCGTGATGCTGGAAGGGATCAAGTATGAGCACCAGCATGGGCGTCTCAATTACTGCGGTCCCGCTAACTTTTCGATGGCGCTCACGTACTGGGGCTGGGACGGGAACCGCGATGTGATTGGCAAAGCAGTCAAGCCTAGCGATAAAGACAAGAATGTGATGCCGTACGAGCTGCAGGATTACATCACTGACAACGTGCCGGGCATGGAATCGCTGATCCGGTACGGTGGGGATGTGGATCAGCTTAAGCGGTTGGTGGCGGCAGGTTTTCCGGTCGTGGTAGAAAAGGGCATTTATGAGACCGATGTCAATGGCAAATACAGCTGGATGGGACACTACGGTTTTGTGACAGGCTATGACGATAGGCAGGACCTGATCATCTATCAGGATACGTATCAACCCGCCGGAGCCGAGCCGGGACCCAATCGCAAGATCAAGGTCCCGACCTTTATCGAAGGCTGGCGCGCCTTTGATTATGTATTCGTTGTGGTCTTCCCGGATGAAAAGCAAAGTGAAGTACTGTCATTGCTTGGGCCCTACGCGGACGAGCAGTGGGCGAACCAGCATGCCCTCAGCGTGGCGCAGATGGAAGCACAGTCCCTCGCCGACATCGACCGCTTCTTCGCCTGGTTCAACGTGGGCACCAGTCACGTCGCGTTGCTCCAGTACGCGGATGCCGCCATCGCTTATGACTATGCCTTCAATCTCTATGCCGATCTGGATACCAACGATTCCGTGCGTCCCTACCGCATGATGTGGTACCAGACTGGCCCCTATAAAGCTTATTACTACAGCAATCGCTTCGCGGACGTCATCAATCTTGCAAACACGACTCTGAACGACACGATCGCCGAGCCGGTCCTCGAAGAGTCGCTTTACTGGCGCGGCCGCGCCTACTACATGGCGGGCAAGACCGACCTGGCTGTCAAAGATTACCGCGCTGCCCTGAGCGTCCATCCGCAATGGATCCCAGCCACCGAGGCTTTACAGGATCTGGGGATGCAGCCTTAGGAACGGTTCCGGTGGTTGAGTAAACGGCGGTGTTCGCCACGCCGGTGCACCGAAACCACCTGTTTCATTGATATCTGTCATTGTTGGTTTCGGTACACTCTTCGGCAAGCACGCAGGGATACGCAACCAACGGATTGGGTGAAACCATGAAACTCCTCCACTTCGCCGATGCCCACATTGATATGGCAAACTATGGCAAGCATGACCCCGAGACCGGGCTGCCCTTGCGGGTGCTCGATTTTCTCAAAGCGCTAGATATCATTGTCAATGCGGCGATCGAAGAGCGAGTCGACATGGTCATCTTTGCCGGTGACGCGTATAAAGATCGCTCGCCGGCGCCGACGTTCCAGCGTGAGTGGGGAAAACGGATTATCCGCTTATCGCGTGCCAAAATCCCAACCTTACTACTTGTAGGAAACCATGACCTGTCGCCTGCAACAGGTCGCGCTCACGCCATCCAGGAATTCGATACCCTCGAGGTCCCATATGTGCGCGTGCTGCAACGACCGGAGTTCCTGAAGCCAGAGGATCTCTGGGGACTGCCGGTCCAGGTCATTGCCATGCCGTGGGTCTCACGCTCGGGCTTGATGGCATCCGCCGAGGTGAGTGGGACCGATCCGAAGGAAGTCTTCTCCAAGATCGAGGACCGCATCTCTGAGCTGGTGGAGGGCTGGATCAACGAGGCGGATAAGAGTCTGCCGCTCATCTTCACCGCGCACGCCTCGGTGGAGGGCGCGATATTTGGCGCGGAGCGCATGGTGATGCTTGGCTCCGACCTGGTGCTGCCCACCTCGCTGGTCAAGGACCGGCGCCTGGATTACGTTGCGCTGGGACACATTCACAAGCCTCAGAACCTAAATGAAGGCTACCATCCGCCGGTGATCTATCCCGGCTCCATCGAGCGCGTGGATTTCGGCGAGGCGATGGACGACAAGTTCTACGTCATTGCCGAGGTTGCCTGCGGAGATACCAGTGTCGATTGGCGAAAGATCGACGGGACGCGGCCCTTCCTCGAGCGGCGTGCCAGCCTGCAGTCCAGCGAGAATGTGACCGAGTTCCTGTGCTTCAATCTGCCCGAACCCGGGCAGATGTCCGGCGCGATCGTCAAGCTCACGGTCGAATATCCCCGGGAGCTGGATGTCTTCATCGATGAAACCGCCCTGCGCAACTATGCAGACACCTGCTTCGAGTTCCATCTGGTCAAAAAACCGAAAGTGGAAGCGCGCGTCCGCATCCCGCAGGGCCAGGCGATCAGCAGCCTCAGCCCACTGGATCTGCTTACGCAGTACTTCGATTCTGCCAAGGTCAACGATGTGGAAGAATTGCAGGAGCTCGCCAAACAGATCATATATGAGGATGAGCCTGAGCTTTAGCCCCCTGACACTTTTGACATACTAACGTGTTCCTTTAACAAAACATCTCGAATCGCAGAGGAATCTATGTCGCAACAAAGCTCTCGTTACCGCTGGTTCGTCGTAGGGGTGTTCTTCTTCTTCATGCTTTTGCACCAGACCGACAAGTTGATGATCGGTTCCTTGCAGGTGCCAGTCAGCGAGACCTTTGGCATCGGTAACCGGGAGTGGGGATTCATTAATTCGGGGGCGCTGATTGTCGCTACCATCCTGTATCCGATCTGGGGTTACCTCTACGATCACTACGCCCGTTCCAAGCTGCTCGCTCTCGCTTCCCTGATCTGGGGTGCGACAACCTGGCTGAGCTCGGTCGTCCGCACCTACCCCCAGTTCCTCCTCACCCGCGCCTCCACCGGTGTGGACGATTCCTCGTATCCCGGGCTGTTCACGCTGATCGCGGACTACTTCACGCCCACAATGCGTGGCAAGGTCTACGGCATCCTGCAGCTTACCCAGCCGATCGGTTTCCTGGTGGGAATGGTGCTGGCATTGATCGTCGCACCGATGATCGGCGGCTGGCGTTCCGTCTTTTACATTACCGGGACACTGGGACTGGTCATTGCCGCTCTGATCTACTTTGGTGTGCGCGAGGTGCCGCGCGGCAAGGCCGAGCCTGAGTTTGAGGGCATGCCCGAGAAAGACCTGGAGCACTTCCACTTTTCGTGGAAGGAAGTGGGGGAGATCTTCAAAAAACGCACCATGTGGTTCATTTTCGCCCAGGGCTTTGCCGGTAATTTCCCCTGGAATGTGATCGTCTATTTCTTTTTTGCGTACCTGATGACCGAGCGGGGGTATGACAACAACTCCGTGCTGATGACGATGGCGCCCGTGGTCCTGATCCTGGCGGCTGGCTACTTCGTCGGTGGCTGGCTTGGCGACCGCCTGTTCCAGCGCACCAACAGGGGCCGCATCCTGGTGTCGTGCGTGGGTGTGGTGCTCGGTGCGGTATTCCTGTATCTGGCGATGACCACCCCGGTGGAAAACCGGACCCAGTTCTTCGCCTTCATGTGCCTGACGGCGCTCTTCATGCCGCTGTCCTCGCCCAATGTGATCGCGACCGTTTACGATGTGACCGTCCCGGAGGTGCGCTCGACTGCCCAGGCGCTGGAATACTTCGTCGAAAATACCGGCGCCGCATTTGCTCCGGCGCTCACCGGCATTCTTGCCGAAGCGATGGGACTCGCCAATGCCATCACCGTCATGTGTGTCACCGCCTGGACGATCTGTTTCTTCCTGTATCTGGGTGCCCTCTTTACGATCGATCACGATACCCACACACTCCGCACCCAGATGGCGGAACGCGCAAAAGCTATGTGAAGCGAGATTAATCTCGCTCTATCTTAATGCGCATCGCTCCGCTTGACCTTCAGAATAAGAAGCAGGTGGAGGACTTCCTCCGCCTGCCTTTCGCCATTTACCGGGATATTCCACACTGGGTACCGTCCCTGGAGACGGAGGAACGGCTCCGCCTGGACCCGAAGCGGTTCCCGTACTACCGGCACTCGCAGGCCGTCTTCTACCTGGCCTACGAGGGGACGCGTCCCATGGGCCGCCTCGCCGTCCTGGACAATCGTCGTTATAACGAGTTCCACAAATCGAAAACGGCATTCTTCTATCTGTTCGAGTGCGAGGATGAGCCAGCAGCGGCAAATGCCTTGTTCGGAGCTGGCTTCGATTGGGCGCGCTCGCGCGGGCTGGATAAGATTGTGGGTCCCAGAGGATTCACTCCGCTGGATGGGTTTGGATTACTGGTGAAAGGCTTTGAGTACCGTCCGGCGTTTGGTTTGCCCTATAACCCTGCCTATTACGTCGACCTGGTCGAGGCGCAGGGATTTATCAAAGAGGAGGAGATCCTTTCAGGATACCTGGGCGCGAATATTCAGTTCCCGGAACGAATTCATCAACTTGCCGAGCGACTTGCTCATCGTCGCGGACTGCGAATTCTGCGCTGCAATACACGCAGTGATTTGCGCAGAATCGTGCCTCATTTCAAAGAACTCTACAACGGTTCTCTGGCTCAGACGGAGGGTATGATTCCTCTTACCGAGGAAGAAATGGATACGCTGGCGAATCAGTTGATCTGGTTGGCTGACCCGAAGCTTGTGAAGCTGGTCATGAAGAACGATAAAGCGGTGGGCTTTTTATTAGCATACCCCGATATCTCCCGGGCTTTGCAAAAGATCCGAGGGCGGCTCTTCCCGTTTGGCTGGCTGGCACTGCTGCTCGAGCTCCGCCGCACGGACTGGATCAACATCAACGGCGCGGGCCTGTTGCCGGAGTATCGCGGCTCCGGAGGCACAGCGATCCTGTACAGCGAGATGTTCAAATCGGTCGTCGAGAATCCGCGCTATCGCCACGCCGAAATCGTGCAGATCGGCGTGGAGAACGAAAACATGCAGCGCGAGATGGAAAACTTTGGGATCGATTTCTACAAGATGCACCGCACCTACCAGTGGGGTTTGTAGTATAAAATTATTGCATTCGTGCCGGCAAAAAAGCTTCATGCCCTGATCCTGTTTCTCTTCCTGCTCCTGTCCATCGTGTTGACCCTGGGCAGAGTGGGGACCGCTTTCGATTCGTTTGCCCTGCTGACGCCCGATCTGGGAGTCTATGCAAGCATTGCGGCTGCACAGGATTCGCCCGGACTTTTCAGCAACGATCCCTTCCTGTCGAATGAGAAAAACATCAACAGCTACAACATGGTGATCGTCCCCCTGATCCGGGGGCTGAAGAGCGTGTTTGGCAACTATGGAACGGCTTGCGCATT
>DAITPI010000150.1:0-1612 GCA_036833655.1 Anaerolineales bacterium
GAAAAGGAGGAGAATCTCCACCGCGCCGGTGACGGCGGCAACCATTAGCGGGTATCCCGGCTGCCCCAGCGCGAGCAGCAGAGGCCGGTTCCAGTTCATTATGTTCGCAAAGGCATAGCCGATCAGCAGGATCACCAGACATGGATAAGCGGGCGCCATCTCACTGCCGTACAAAAAGGGAATGATCCACCAGCCCAGGGCAACCAGTCCCCCGCCGGCGATCACAGTCCATACACCGGCGATGGCACTGACCTGTTTCAACAATTGGCGCGTCGCCTGCCACTGACGCTGCGCCACCGTGCGGGTGATCTCGGTATACGTGGGCCAGGTAAACGGCTCGATCGGCAGCATCACCAGGTTGACCAGACTCGCCGCCAGCTTGAAGTATCCCACCTGCGCGTTCGAGAGAAATACGGCCAGGTACAGCCGGATATTATCCCGTGCAAACAGGTTTACCGTGCCGTTCAGATTCGTGCTGAAGGCAAAGCGCAAGATGGAGCTCCAATTGGTAATCAGGCTCAGGGGAGCATGCATCCAACCGGGTCCGAGCCGGTCGCTCAGCCCATGGAGAGCAAAACCAGCAATCAGGAGCCCGGCGATCGCCTTGCCGATGAGATAGGCAGCCAGAATCCCTGCAATACCGAGGCCCAGCCTATAAGCAGCGAGGATCATAACCGTGGTGGCAATACTCTGATAGAAATTGGCGCGCGCCACCTGCTTGAAATTGTTGGTTGCCTGTAGCACGCCGACCGACGTCTCATAGACGAGATTGGCAAGCAGGAAGAGACCATAGAAACGAAAAAGAGTTACAGCGGCCATATCCTTGGCAAACGTCTGCGCGCCCCACAGGGAAAGGAGAAGCAGGACAAGATACGCCAGGACCGAGGTTACAGCTTCGGTCAGACCGATCCCTTTGACGAGAGCTGCCGCGCGCTCCCGATCGTCCTGCGCCAGCGCCTCCCCCATGTACCGGACCACCACCTCACTCATCCGAAAGGAGAGCAGGCGGTTAATGTTGGATGCAAAATCCATCACAATGACCAGCAGACCGTAGTTGGAATCGCCGAGCAGCCGGACGATGAAGATGCCCTGTACCACGCTCAGCGCCGCAGAGATCGTATTGCTGCTGAATAGATAGCTGCTGTTGCGGACTACGCGCTGGAGGACGGGATCGCCGCGCAAACCGGCATAGATCTTTTCAAGAAAGGAGGTCATGCTCTGGTCGCCATGCTTTGGATCGTCCGTCAGTCCTGCGAGCGCACCCGCTTATAGACCAGGATCGCAGATTGCCAGCGACACTTTTCCGCTTTGGGAGATGCCTTCAATTTCTCGTATTTATTGCTTTCGAGGATCTGCATCACCCATTCCTGCTGGAGACCTGCCTCGACGAGGATGTAATCCGCCTCGTCCAGCCATTTCCTGGCGAGCTCGTCGTTCCAGAGCCCTCCCCGTAACAGCTCAGCGGCATCTCCGCCCACAAAGTAAGAATGCGAATGATTCAGCTGCGCGGGG
The DNA here is from genome assembly GCA_036833655.1 of Anaerolineales bacterium. Classification (GTDB taxonomy): domain Bacteria; phylum Chloroflexota; class Anaerolineae; order Anaerolineales; family Villigracilaceae; genus Defluviilinea. The sequence goes on from DAITPI010000150.1 coordinate 1,513, forward strand.
TAGATCTTCACGTCCGGCAAATACAGAAAGATGGCATTGATGCGACCATCCCAGTAGACCTGGGAACCGGGTGGGATCACACTCCGCAGGTATTCACCGG
>DAITPI010000150.1:1712-9237 GCA_036833655.1 Anaerolineales bacterium
AACAACAACAAATGCGGAAGACCCGTGAAGTTCAGGAGAGCATTCCAGAGATAGACCCGATCGAGCCGCTCGATCATGGACCGGGCAAAGGCAGAGCTCACATCCTCATGCGTGGTGAATCCGATCGAAACGATCGTGACGCCAATAAACAAGAGAACAATTGCCCGTCTCAAAGGTGAGAGGTCACGGACCAGGAACGGGAAAGCCACAACCAGGAGCAGGAACCCGATGAAATCAAAATAACCGACGTAGAGCAAGATACACGAGACGCAGAATCCACCTCCAATCGATGCGTGCATGTGGGCGCCCAGCAGCACAATGAGCAATATGGAGAGGAAGATCGCGGCTCGCATCCGGTCCGTGAGCCGCGTCCGCTCGAAGGGCCACAGCAGCCACACGGCGACCGCGCTGATCAGGGTCACAAAATGGAGACGGAATGTAAGCCAAAAATAGAGGAACACCCGGTAGTCTGTTGGCGTCTCCACCACTTCCACGCTCTGCCCGTAGGCGCTTGCCGGCGGCTGCCATTCATTTAATACTGGCGCCACCACAGGCGCGATCGGGGCAGGCACTGGCAACCGGATCGCCCAGAGACGCAAGACCTCGGGCCAGTACCAGAGCGTGCCAATCGCAAAAACGAGCGTTCCACTGGCGAGCCCGAGCAGTCCCACTCGCCAACCGTATTGCCAGAGCAGATAAAGCACCAGCAGCGGCAGGACGAAGACCATGTTCTCGCGCGTGAGAATCATCAGCCCGGCTAAGCCTGCGCCCAGCAGGATCTGCCAGAGGGGCCGTTTGCCGCCCACGGTCAGGACCAGCATCCAGACCAGCATGACGGCGATCAAGCCTTCCGAGAGCGCCAGCGTATAGACTTTAATCTCCGCGGGATTGAGGGCGATAACCCAGATCGCAGCAGCCGCCCACCATTTGCCACCCCAGCGCCGGGCAAAGACCCATAGACCCAGCAACGTCAGTATTGCCAGGACGATCATGAAATACCGGGCGACGTCGAGTCCGGGTCCGAACCACTTTTGAACGTAACCAGGGATCAGGAAAGAGAGAACCGCATGGTTTGTCCAGGGACCGTACTCCTGGAACGGCGCATAACGACCCGTGGCAAACAGCCAGCCCTTGTAAACGTACAAGCCTTCATCTAAGAAGGATGTCTTGGTGCGAGCTGTATCGATCGCCTGGATAATATAGGCGAGAAAACCGGCAACCGTCAGGATCTCCGGAAGCCAGGGCAGGGAAGCGATTCGTCTCGCGAACTCGGAAACTCTCTGCATGGATGGCGCCTTGCTCAGGGGGTAAGGATTTTGCTGGCCCACTCCCGTTCGGCGTTATACCATTCCACCAGTTTCTCCACGCCCGCGCGCATGTTGAACTGCGGCTCCCAGCCCAGCAAGTCGCCGGCCTTGGTCACATCCGCCCAGTTGGTGAACATGTCCGCCGGGTTGGGCGGACCGTGCTGCACGATCGCTTTCTTGCCGATCACCTCTTCGATTAGCTTGATCAGGTCATTGATCGTAATGACCTCGTGCCCGCCCAGGTTGATGATCTCATAACCGACGGGCTTCAATGCCAGGATCGTGCCGCGGGCGATATCATCAATGAAGGTGAAGCCGCGCGACTGCTCTCCATCGCCATTGACCCGCACGGGAAGTCCCTCGCTGATCCATTGCACGAAGCGGAACATCGCCAGGTCCGGTCTCCCCGCTGGACCATAGACCGTGAAGTAGCGGACAACGCTGATGTCGATATCGTACAGGTGATGGTAGGCGTGGCACATCGCCTCGGCGCCCTTCTTGCTGGCAGCATAAGGCTGGAGCGGCTCACTGCTCGAAGCGGATTCCGGCGTTGGATACGGAGGCTCCGCCCCGTAAATCGAGGACGTAGAGGCAACCACGAATTTTTTCGTCCCGGTCTGGCGGCAGATCTCCAGCATGTTCAGGGTGCCGAGCACATTGCTTTCCACGAACACCCAGGGATCCTCCACGCTGAACCGTACCCCCGCCCGCGCCGCCAGGTTGATCACCCCATCGAACCTCTCGCCCTCGAACGGCTCAATGACCGACTTCTGCGAAATATCCAGCCTGTGGAAGGTAAAGCCGGGCAGCTCCTGCAGCTTGCGTAAGCGGTACTCCTTCATGCGCGGGTCGTAGGCATCGTTCATGTTGTCGATGCCTGCGACCGTATGTCCGTCCTTAATGAGCAATTCCGAAGTACGCGCTCCGATAAAGCCTGCCGCGCCAGTGACGAGATAATGTGCCATGTCGATTCCTGTTTGAGATAAGATTTACAGCCTTACAACTTTCTCCAGACCTCTTGCAATGTGCCGGGTTGCATTCCGGCTGTCGAACACAAAAGCGGAGGCGTCTACAATCGCCTGGTAGTCATAGACGGTATGGTTGGTGATAATGACAACCGCATCTGCCTCCGCAACCGCCTTCATGACATCCTTCACGCTCTCCATCTGCCAGCCATCGGTCTCATGATGGATGTGAGCGATATATGGATCGTGATATTCCACCAGGGCCCCTTTCTTCTTGAGCAGACCGATCACGTCCAGGGCAGGTGACTCGCGCACATCGTCGATATCGGGCTTGTAGGCTGCACCAAGCACTAGCACCTTAGAGCCCTTGAGCGCCCGGCCCCGGTCATTTAACCCATCCATCACGCGGTCGATCACATAGCGCGGCATATTGGTATTGATCTCGGAGGCGAGCTCGATGAAGCGCGCATTATAGCGGAACGCTTTCATCTTCCACGAGAGATACAACGGATCGATCGGGATGCAGTGTCCGCCCAACCCGGGACCCGGCGTGAATTTCATGAAGCCAAAGGGCTTTGTCGCGGCGGCGTCGATCACCTCCCACACATCCACCCCCAGGCGCTCGCACATGATCGCCAGCTCATTGACCAGACCAATATTGATCATGCGGAACGTATTCTCGAGAAGTTTCGCCATCTCCGCGGCTTCCGCCGAGCTCACCCGGTGAACGATCTTGATCGCGCCTTCGTACCAGGCAGTTGCCACCTCGCTGCACGCCTCCGTAATGCCGCCCATAACCTTGGGCGTATTGATGGTCGTGAAGTCCTCTCGACCGGGATCGACGCGTTCCGGAGAAAAGGCAAGGAACCAGTCTTCGCCGACCGTGAGCCCGCGCTCGGTCCCGAGTTTGGGCAAGAGGAGCTCGCGCGTGGTGCCGGGATAGGTGGTCGACTCGAGCACGACCACCATGCCCGGGTGCATGTAATTTGCCAGTTCATCGGTGGCAGAGAGGATGAAGGACATATCCGGATCGCCTGTCTTTCGCAATGGCGTAGGGACACAAATACTGACCGCAGCCATTTCCTTCAAGATAGAGAAATCGGTCGTAGCCGTGAGTGATCCGGACTTGACAAGCTTTTCAATGTGTTCCGTTTTGACGTCGGGGATGTAGGAGATTCCCTGGTTCAGGCAATCCACCTTGCGCGAATCCGGGTCGATGCCCGTGACATGGAATCCCGCCTCTGCGAACACCACGGCGAGAGGCAGGCCCACGTAGCCGAGCCCCAGTATGCCCACATGCGCCTTCTTTGTCTTTAGATCTTCGATGAGTGTTTCCTTGATTGACATGTTTCTTCCTTTTCTCACCTGGTACGCGGGGTGAGGATTTCAAAATAGAGTCATTTGCTTCGGACTCTCTTCTTCCTTTTTCTGGGCTTCCTTGCCCCGGGACTTGCCTGACTCGAGGCGTGCTTCTTTGAGTAGCTCGGGGAGCCTGGCAAAATCAGCCATGATGGCGGGCTTGAGCGCCATCTGGTGCAACGCGGCAGCCGGATGGTACATGGCGATCACGAACCGGTCGCCCACCCTGCGCATCTGCCCATGGATCTGGGTGATCTTCGCCGCCTGGAAAAACAGCCCCATCGAGAAGCGGCCCAGAGTGACAATGATGCTTGGGTCGACCAGCTCGATCTGGCGCTGGAGATAATTGCTCGTGCAGGTCTCGATCTCATCGGGCAGCGGATCGCGGTTTCCCGGTGGTCGGCACTTTACGACATTGGTGATCCACACGTCGGCGCGGGTCACGCCAGCCTGGGCGAGCAATTGGTCCAGGAACTGCCCGGCCGCGCCGACAAAGGGCCGACCTTGCTCGTTTTCGTGAAAGCCAGGACCTTCTCCAATGAACATGATCTCAGCATGTGCCGGTCCCTCCCCGGGCACAGCTTCCTTGCGCGAACGATAGAGCTCGCATTTCGTGCAAACCATGATCTGCTCCGCAAGCTTCTCCAGCTCCTGTTCATCGCTCATGGTGTTCCTCCGTATCCAGCGTGGAGCGCGACTCGTCGATGCTCAGCCGCTCGGCATTCAACACGTCAAGGGTCATCAGGATCGCGTCTTCATCGTTATCTCGGTAGTAACGCCGCCTGCGTCCCGTCGCTTCATAGCCAAACTTTCGATACATGTCCTGCGCCGCCAGGTTGCTCGCCCGCACCTCCAGAAAGGAGCTCTGTGCGCCCTCCGCGAGGAGGGCTTGCAACGTATGCGCGAGCAGCCTCGTGCCAACGCCCTGCCGGCGGAAATCGGGATGTGTTGCCAGCGTAGCCACGTGCACTTCATCCACGAGCAGCCAGGCTACGATCATGCCCACGACTTTGCCATTCAGCTCAGCGACCCAGCAGCGTGAGGCCGGGTTATCGGCCAGCTCGAAGCGAAACGACCTCTCGGGCCAGGGCAGGGTGAACGATCTTTGGTCCAGGTCGATGACCGCAGGAATGTCCTCCAGGGTCATCTTGCGAATCACGAGGCTCATGCGGGTATCGGACCAGCCACGTGCAAGTAGATGGGTGCGAGGGTCGCTTCATCGTCTACACTGCCAGCCTGCCAGCGTCCCCATGCCAGCTCCGCCAGGATGGCCGGACGCCGCAGTGCGCGCGCCGGGGATACAATCTGGATCTCAGGCTTAACCACCAGTTTCTGGCGCTCCTCCGCGGTCAGCTCACCGCAAATGAGGACGGGAGCCGTCACTTCCTCGGCCAGAGCCTCCACCGTAACTACCCGCGCGGGACCTTTCGCCCGCCATCCGTCTTTCGAGTGTTTGTACCAGCCGAGAGCAAGCCGGCCGCGGCCTGCCTGAAGAACGACCGCCAGCGGGAGCCTCGCGGCGGGCTGCGCCGCAGCAAGGATATCCAGCGTTGGAACCCCGATCAACGGCAAGCCTCTTGCGAGCGCCAGCCCCTTGACCAGAGATAGACCAACCCGCAGGCTCGTAAACGAACCGGGACCCAGCGCCACCGCCAATGCCTGGAGATCGTCCATCGTTACGCCACAGCGCGCTAGCAATTCCTGGATCGCGGGAGCAAGCTCCACTGTGTGACGCTGGCTGCTGCGCCAGGCATATTCAGCGATCACCTGGGAGCCATCGTACAGAGCCAGCCCCACTTGCGCGGTGGAGGTGTCTACAGCCAGCAGCATTATGCGCCTCCGTGGACAACCTGGCGGATCCCATCCACCAGATCCTCGTACCGCTTGCCGCTGGCCCGAAACTTCATCGCACGTTCTTCTTCCTGCACATGCTCGAAATCGATCCAGAGAAACTCACCCGGGACGAGCTCCTTGATGCGCTCGGGCCACTCGATCAAGAGCGCGCCCTGCGCCAGCATCGCCTCCAGGTCCAGCTCCTCGGCTTCGAGCGCCGAGTCGATCCGGTACGCGTCCATATGGAAGAGCCGCGCCTCGTCACTACGCCGGTACACGTTGACCAGGATAAATGTGGGGCTGGACACGGAGTCCTGGGAGCCCCAGCCCAGTGCCACACCCTGTACAAACGTCGTTTTTCCGGCGCCCAGGTCGCCTTGCAGGCAGATCATGTCGCCTGCCTGCAGCACTTTTCCCAGCTGCTCACCAATCCGGCGCGTCTGCTCGGGGCTGCGGCTAAGAATCTCCAGCACGTGAGTATCCAGAATCGGCATCGCAGGGATTATATCAGGCGGAGAGATTCTACCCCAAGAGGGCAGAAGGAAAGACACATACTCAGGTAGACATATGTCACCGGCGTTTCTGTCTGCTCGGTATCCGCCTATCTGTTTACTCTATCCCCGCTTTCGGTTAAGATACGCCAAAGCTCACGAAGGAGATGGACGATGGAAGCGTACTGGCAAAAATTTGTCGAGAATTTTATTGGCGGCATTCCCAACCTGCTGACCGCCCTGGCGATCTTTGTCGCCAGCCTGTACCTGGCGCGCCTGGTCAGTAATTTTCTGAAGCGCGTGCTTCAGCGGCGGCGGGCGCCGGCGGGGGTGGTCCACCTGCTTGGGGAGCTGGTACTGTGGTCCATCGTCGTGGCGGGGGTCATCACGGCCTTGCAGCGCTTCTTCGACGTGACGGCCTTCCTGGCGGGGCTGGGCATCCTGGGCTTTACGATCGGCTTTGCCCTGCAGGATATTATGAAGAACTTTGCTTCGGGAGTGATCCTGTTATTGCAGCAGCCGTTCCACGTCGGCGAGACGATCGGGGTTAGGGACTTCGACGGGACGGTGCTGGCGATCGACCTCCGCGCCACCGAGATGCGCGCCGCCGATGGGCGCGTGGTCATCCTGCCGAACGCCGAGGTGCTGGCAAACCCCATCATCAATTATTCCCGCGCCAATGAGCGGCGGGTCGAGTTCAGCCTCAACCTGTCCCATGCCTGTGAGCCGGACGAGATCCGGCGGATCGTGCTGGATGCGATCGAAGAGGTGGAGGGCTTCGTGCCCGAGCCCGCGCCGGTCATCGTATTCAACAGCATCACTGACTCAGCCCTGGAGCTCAACGCCGGCTTCTGGGTGAACGTGACCAAAAACGATCCCGTCCACGCCAAGGACACAGCGCTCCTGAAGATCAAATCCGCGTTCAACGAGCAGGGGATCGAGATTCCTCACCCGGTGCAGGCGGTGTTCAGTACGCAGGTACAGAAGTAAGCAGGTAGACAGGGAGACACGTAGAGCTTGTTTACTGTCTACTTGTCTATGACATTCAGTCCTAGTTTCTCCCCGATAATGTGCGCAATGGTCCGGGCTGCCTCGGGCTTGCCGGCGCGGCGGCAGTTCTCGATCACCTGTTGTCGCTCAGCCGGTCGTGAGATCCAGCGGGTGAGAGTGCGCACCACGTCATTGGGATGCGGCGCCCAGACCCCGGCGCCCTCCTCCTCCACGAACGTCACATTGCCATCTTCCTGCCCGGGCAGCTTTGCATACAGGATGATGGGCAGCTGGGCATTCAATGCCTCGGCGATCGTGCCCGGACCCGCCTTGGTCACGAGGAAGTCAGACGCTCGCATAAAATCGGGCATCTCGCGCGTGAAGCCGTAGATCAGGGTCGGGTTCTCCCAGTCACACGATTCGAGGGAAGCTTTCAGGCGCCGGTTCCGGCCACAGACGATGACGAGCGCCACATCCAAGCCAGAAGCGTCGATCGCCTGCGCGGTCTTGGCAAGCGGTCCCATGCCCTCTCCCCCGCCCACCAGCAGGATAACCGGCTTATCGAGGGGCCAGCCGATTT
>DAITPI010000151.1:0-9227 GCA_036833655.1 Anaerolineales bacterium
CCGAAAAAGCCCTCGGGAAATATCTGCAAGATGTTGATGTAGTTCTCAATGGCACGCAACGCTTCGCGGGCGGCTGTCACCACCAGTGTGCCGATCACAGCCCCCGAGACTGTATAGGGTCCGCCGATCACAAGCATGGCGAGGATCACGAACGTCTCGGTCAGATAGAAAGAATAGGGCGAGAAGGATGTGATAAAGTGTGCCCAGAGCCCTCCGCCGATCCCGGCGATGAAAGCGCTGGCAATGAAAGCCACCCAGCGCATCACGACCATATTGATGCCGATCGAGGCGGCGGCATAGGCATCGTCTCGTGTGGCGCGCAGGCGCAAGCCAATCCGTGACTCCTTGAAGAGGTAGACGAGAAAGATGGTGATCACGCAAAAGATCAGGCTAGTGGGTAATGTGGTGTAGTAATCCACACCGAACAGGGTGCGTGGACCGTTCGTCACGCGGTCCCAGTGCACCAGCACAACATTGATGATCACCAGCAGCGCAAAAGTGGTGATCACGGCCGCAGCGTCGGAGAGGCGCATCAGAGGATAGCCCACAACGGCCGCGATGAACGCCGCGACCAGGGCGCCGATCAGCAGGGATGGCAGGAAGGGCAGGTGCAGCGGGATCAGGAAGGGATACAGGTTGGCGTTGCTCAGCTCCTTGGCTGCCGGGGTCATGGAGAACAAGACCGAGGTGTACGCGCCAATGCCCATGAAGCCCATGTGAGCAAAGGACAGGATGCCGGAATTGCCCATATAGAGCTGCAATCCCAGCACCAGGATGATGCTGACGAACATCACGGTGACAATGCGCGTCAGCAAAGAAATGCCCAGCAGCACGGTGATCAACGCCACAAGGATAGCGCCGACTGCCAGGATCAGAGGCGTATTGAGAGGTTTGAGACGCTCGGTCCAGTTCATCCCACACGCTCCACCGAGGTCTTGCTGCGGATCAGGCCCTCGGGCCGGAAGAGCAGAATCACGATGACAAAGGCGAACATAAACGCCTCTCGAAACTCCACCATGTCAGGCGGGAGGAACACACCCAGCAGACTAATGATGATGGCATAGACGAAGCCACCCACCACAGCGCCCGTCAGGCTGCGCATGCCGCCGATCACCGTGGCGACAAACGCCACCAGCAGGGGCGGCGCGCCGATCGTGGGCGTGACGGAAGCGGAGCGCCCGATCCAGAAAATGGAGACAATGCCCGCCATGATGCCGCTGATCGCAAAGGCAGCAGAGATCACCGTGTTGGCGGGCACACCCAGCATGCGGGTCATGCGGAAGTTATCGGCAGCGGCGCGCAGGGCAATTCCCAGGACGGTGCGCCGCAGCAACAGAGTCAGCAGGGTCAGGGCAAGCACGCTGGTCAGGATCGTGAGAATGTTCCTCCACGGAACGCTGGTCCCGGCGATCATCACGCTGGTCTGGAAGATCTGCGGCAGGGTCACCGCCCGCGCACGCGGAGAAATGATCAGCAGGGCGCCGTTCTGCAAAAGCGTGCTCACGGCAAACGAGGTGATCAGCATGGCAGTCAGGGATTTTTCTCGCACCGGGCGGAACGCGACCAGCTCCGTAAGTAAGCTGGTGAACATTGCTACGACGATCGCCAGGATCGCCACCACCAGCCAGGGGAGCGGTGTGAAACCAGCCAGCAGAAAGAGAGTGTAGCCGCCGATCATGATGAGCTCGCCATAGGCAAAATTGACCAGGCGCAGAATGCCGTAGATAATCACCAGGCCAAGAGCTAACATGGCATACAGGCTGCCCAGGCTCAGCGTGTTGATGATGAATTCCAAGTTGATCAAAACGATGCTCCTATGTCTTCGGCTCGCCTCGGACGCCCAGATACACGCCTTCGATATCGGCATGGGCACGCAGCTCTTGAGGGGTGCCCTGGTTCTCGACTAGACCGGTATTCATCAAGTACGCACGGTCCACGATGTCCAGTGAGCGCTCCACGTTCTGCTCCACGAGCAAGATGGTCACGCCGCGCTGGTGTAGCCGGGCGATGAGCTCGAAGATCTGGTCGACCAGGGCGGGAGCCAGTCCCAGGGAAGGCTCGTCCAGCATGAGCAGGCGCGGGCTGGACATGAGGGCACGCCCGATGGCCAGCTGCTGCTGCTCACCGCCGGAAAGCGTGCCGCCGGGCTGCTGCAGACGCTCTTTCAACACGGGGAAAAGCTCGAAGACTTCCGCCAGATTCCGGGCGTATTCCGCCTTCTCGCTGCGGGTGAACGCGCCCAGACGCAAGTTCTCGTCTACGGTGAGGCTCGGGAACACGTCTCTCCCCTCGGGCACCAGCGAAATCCCCAGACGAGCGATCTGTTCGGGAGATTTTCCAAGGATGGAGCGACCTTCGAAGACGATATCCCCCTGCCAGGGTCGCAACACACCGGCGATGGAGGCAAGCGTGGTCGATTTCCCGGCGCCATTGACCCCAAGCAGGGCGACCAGCTCGCCCTTACTGACCGATATCGAAACGCCGCGCAGAGCGGTGATGGCTCCATAACGGGCCTGGATGTTCTTCAGCTCCAGCATACTCAGTCTCCCGCCGCGGCTTTGCCCAGGTAGGCCTGACGCACAGCCGGGATCTTGCGCACGTCTTCCGGGGATCCTTCGCCAATCGTTTTGCCGAAGTTCAAAACATGCAGCCGATGGCACAGGCGCATGATCAGGCGCATATCGTGATCGACGATCAGCATGCCCAGGTTCTTCTGTTCAGGGATCGTTACCAGCACCTGAAGCAATTCCTCGCTCTCCTCTTCATTCAAACCCGCGGCCGGCTCGTCGAGGAAGAGGAACTTGGGCTGGGTCGCCAGTGCCCGGGCAACCTCCACGCGGCGCTCCAGGCCGTAGGGCAACACCCCGGCGCGCATCTCCGCCCAGCGAGAAATCCCGATCTCGTCCAGGATGCTCAGAGCCCGCTTTCGGGCATCCTGGCGGGAGAGGCCCATGCTGACCGCAGCCACCTCCACGTTCTCGAAGACCGTCAGCTCACGGAAAAGCCGGATCGTCTGGAAGGTACGGGCAAGCCCGGCGTGAGCGATCTGGTACGGCTTCCTGTTGGTGATCTCCAGACCGTCCACAAACACCTGCCCGCTGGTCGCGGGCAGCAGACCGGTGACAACGTTGATCAGGGTGGTTTTCCCGGAGCCGTTCGGTCCGATCAGGCCGAGGATCTCGCCGCGCGCCAGCATAAAACTGACGCCATCCAGCGCGCGCAAACCCACAAAGTACTTAGATAACCCCTGAACGCTCAGGCGGTCATGATTTGAAGGAGTTGCAGGAGTGTCAGACATCGGTGAATGATACCGGGGGATATTGTGAAGGATTATCACTTCACAACATCCCCCAGAGTAAGCTCAAAGCCTCATTTTTATCGAGATGGTTCATGCCCCCTGCGGATCTGGTTACGGCGCCGGTTGGCTTTCGGGCAGCAGCCAGCCAATGAATTCAGGCTTGCCGTCGACAAGCTTGACCATGGCTGCCTGTTTGTGCGTTTCGTGACCGTTGGCAGCAGGCTCCCAATCCAGGGTGCCGGTGAGCAGCTCCCAGGTATTGTCTTCCATCGCCTTCGCCATTGCCGCACCGTCTGTAGAGCCGGCTTTTTCCATCGCGCCCGCCAGGATGTGGACCACGTCCCAGCCGGTCGCCGCCCACATGGCCTCGGGAGGACCGCCAAACTTGGCTTGATAGGCGTCCAGGAATTCCTTCATCTGCGGCGAGGTATCGGCAGAGACCCAGGTATGCGTGGCAAACACGATGTCATTCCCGTATTCCGGCCCAAGCGCCTTGAACAAGCCGGGATCGTCATAGGAATCGCCGCCCAGGATGGGCTGTGTGATGCCGGCCTCGCGCATGGTGCGGATGATGAGGCCCAGGTCGGGCATGTAGGAGGAAATGTAGTAGAAATCGGGCTGTTCAGGCAGGGCTTTCATACGCGCCAGCTGGGCAGAGAAGTCCGCTGCGCCCTGCGTGTATTTCTCCTGATAGACGATCGTGCCGCCGCCGTCCTCCCAGGCTTTGGTGAAGTACTCGCCAAGGTCCTTGGTGTACTGGATGAAATCGTCGGTCACGACGTACGCAGTCTGCCAGCCCTGCTCACGGGCGTACTGCGCGGCAGCGGCGCCCATCGTGGTGTTCCACATGGACATGGTGAACTGCTTATCGCCCAGTGCCTTGGAGCCATAGAATGGGGAGGAAGCAGCCGGTGAGATACCGACGATGCCCGCTTTTTGGGCTTCCCGGCTGGCGGGGCCGCCGAAGTCAAAGTCGCTCGGGGCAATGATCGCCTTGGCGCCCTGGTCGATGAGCTGGACCGCTACGTTGCCCGTGGTGACTGGGTCACTTTTGCAGTCCAGGTTGGTCAGCTCGAGCTGTTTGCCGAGCACGCCACCCTTCTTGTTGATCTCGTCCACGGCGACCTGGGCGCCTTTCAAGGCTGGCTCATCCAGAGGCGCCTGGATGCCGGTCAGGCACAGCGCCGCGCCGATCTTGATATTCTGGTCCTGCGCCGGCGCAGCGCCACATGCGGCGAGCAGCACGCTGAGGACCAGCAAGACGGCCAACAAACTCCAGTGTTGCGATTTCTTGTTCATCTCTTCTTCTCCATGATCGTCTACGAACGTTTCGTTTAACTTCTTTTCACAAGCAAAGAAGCGACCAACCGATTAGAAAGAACTTGGCAACGTGCAGCCGGAGACTTGAAAAGCCACTCGATATTGTTTTGAAAAGAATTTGGAAAAGCAGGCGATATACCGGATAATTGCAAAAGATACTACCATATACCCGGCGGGAATGTCAATAAATCCTTGCGTCGGAGTGCTTGAAATCACAAACAATATGCAGTAGAAACTTGAGGGCGGGGCGTCTGACACGCTCCAACCTCCCATCCTAGAATCTGGAGTCGGTCTATTCTATGCCATCGAATATGTGATCGAGCACGTCCTCGCTGACATCGAAGACATGTCCGGTTTCTGGAATTGGCTGCTCCGTCATCCACTTCGGCAGGCGGTCATCCTCTTTCGTGAACCCCGCCCGGCGGTTGAACTCCCGCTCCATCTTGATGGTCTCTTTGCCAAGCGCCTGGAGCACGTTATCCGGCAAATCCTCCCAGCCATAGCGCGCCTGCAGCAGGCGCTTGATGACACCGTCCGGTGTAGCAAGGTAGCCAAAACCGGCAAAGATACAGGCACCCAGCGTATCGTAGCCCGCCATGTTCAGCTGGGCATTCAGAGAGGGATCTCGCTGGATCGTTGGGTCGAGGTGGTTGATCTTGGCGCGGATGGTCAGTCCGGCGGTGTGGTCCGCTCCCTGCGGGGTGGTGGCGTAGGTAACGCCAGTCCCCTTGATGGAGCGCGGCTCATAGCCGGACATGGCTTGTCCTTTGACGGCAGGCACCCGCTCGATGTTGAATTTTCTGCCAACGCTGACCGCTCCATCCCCGAGGACCCTGCCCAGCTCGGTCCCGCGCCGGATCTCGTCGATCAGCCTCAGGGCGTCCTCTTCGCTCCCCCAGCGCATAAGCCCCGCCTCGGCGGCGACCCCGAGCGCCGCGCCGATCTCGATCGAATCCAACCCCAGGTCATTGACCTGCCAGTTCAGGCGTCCGATCGAATCCAGTGAGCCGATCTCGAGGTTGACGCCCATCAACCCGATGGTCTCATACTCGAGCGGCGATACGATGATCTTGCCGTCTTCGCCGCCAAAGATGTTGGAGCACTTGATGGTGCAGCCCGCCATACAGGCGTGGGATGGATCGCTCGGCTTGCCGCGCTTCAAAGTAAACTCGCGCAGCGCGTCGCCGTCCACCTGGTCCACCTGCTCGAAGGTGCCACGTGAGAAATTGCGGGCCGTCAGCGCCGCGAAGGTCTGGCACATGGCGGCTATCGCGGCGGTGCTATAGTCGCGATACGTAATGGACTGCGGATGCTCCAGCACGGACTTGGTGTAGTCCTTCTGGGCGATCTTGAACGCCTCCGCATGGACGATGGGCGGCTTCTGCCCACCGGCGTGGTCGAACACGATGGCTTTGATGCCCTTCGAGCCCATGACGGCGCCCAGGCCGCCGCGCGCCGCGATGCGGGAGGGGACACGATCCTTATCCAGGTTCTGAATTCCCGCCGCTTTCAGGCGCATCTCGCCACCGGGCCCGATGAGCGCGATCGCAATCTTATCGCCGTATTTTTCGATCAGCCGGGGCGCCGTCTCGTAGACACCCAGCCCCGCAAGACCCTCAGCCGGTTCCCACTTTGCGCCGTTCAGGGAAAGGTGCAGGATCCAGAAACCGTCCTCCGCAGGCTGGTCCTCGACGATCAGCGCATGGATGCCCATGTGGGTCATGTGCAGACCCGTGCGCCCGCCCGCATTCGCTTCTTTGATACCACCCGTGAGGGGCGACTTGCCGCCGACCGAGATCCGGTCCGTCGAGGAGAGCATGTGTCCCACCAGCAAGCCGGGGGCAAAGATAAGCTTATTGCCGGGTCCCAGCGGATCGCATGTCGCATCCACCTCGTCGAGCAGGATGCGCGCCAGCAGACCCCGCCCGCCCAGGCGCTTCCATGAATCAGGGATCGGTTCAAGTTTCAGCGTCTGCTCACGGACGTTCACACGCCAGACCCGGGATTGGTAATCAGCCATTGTTCTCCAGGGAAATAGGATGTTCAAGCATCGATCTTCGAATTATCGACTCTCGAACAGCGAAACCACTGCTTCCCGAAAGACACTCGTATGCTGATCCACGTCTGCCTGTGTGGTGTCGGGTGAGATCAAGGCCATATTATGGAACGGTGTCATCAGGATGCCGCGGTTGAGGGCAAAAAGGTGCATGTAACGATCAAGCTCGTGATCGATCGCGGCAAAGGCTTCTCCGCCATTCTTCGGAGGCACGGGGCGGAACCAGTACTCAGAGCGATTGCCCAGCCGCTTGACGATCCATGGTAGATCGAATTCCCTGATGACTGACTCGACCCCCTGGGTGAAGCATTCCTGCAAGGCGGTGGCTCTTCGATAAAACTCGTCGGTCAGGACATGTTCTAGCGTGGCCTTCATAGCCGCAATGGACAGGGCATTGCCCGCCAGGGTGCCGCCGATGCCGCCCACATCGGCATCGTCCACGTCGAGGCGCTCGGTGAAGGCTTGCGCGACCTGCTCCGTAAAACCATAGACCGCAGCCGGGACGCCTCCTGCCAGAGGCTTACCAACCGTCAGAAAATCCGGCTGCAAGCCGTAGGCAGCAGTATAACCGCCAGGACCGGTGCAAATGGTATGGGTCTCGTCGATGACGAGATACGTCCCGTATTTGCGGGTCAGCTCGCGCAGCGCCTCATGGTAGCCAGGCTCGGGATGGATGATGCCGATATTTGTCATGACCGGCTCGGCAAGCACGGCTGCTACGTCCCTGGCGGAGAGCACCGTTTCCAGCGCTGCCACATCGTTGAACTCGATGACCTTCGTCGTGAGCTGCGGGTCGACCTGCGGTCCCATGTTGTTCGGACGTGACATTGGCGTCCCTTCCTCGTCCAGGACGATGAATGATTCGTCCACCGAGCCGTGGTAGCAATAGTTGAAGACGAGGACTTTCGGACGCTCCGTGATCATGCGCGCCATCCTGAGCACAAAGCGGTTGGCGTCGGTGGCGGTAAGGGCAAACTGCCAGTAGGGCAAGCGGAAGCGGCGCTGTAATTCCTCGCCGACCCAGATCACGTCCTCATAGGGCAGCATGAGCGTGATGCCCCTCTGGATCTGTTCGTTAATTGCTTTTACGGTCGCCTCCGGCGAGTGACCGGTCATCGCGCCGGTGTCGCCGAGGCATAGATCTATGTACGAGTTGCCATCGACATCGGAGAAATGAGCGCCTTTAGCTTCCTTCACAAACACCGGGAACGAGCCCGCCCAGCGGATCATCCACAACATCGGCACGCCGCCATGCAGAGACTTGCGCGCCCGCTGGTAAAGCTCGTAGGATTTCGGATGCGTCTGATGGAAGAGCTGTTCTTCCCCCTGCAAGAGCGCAGTGAGTTTGGAGCGATCGAGTGTCGGCATGGTTCTTGTGTCCGTGATTCGCTGACTACTTGATGACTGCTTTCAATGCCTGTTCGAAGATTTGCAGGCCCTCGTTGATCTGCTCAGACGTTACATTCAACGGGGGAATCCAGCGGACCGTGTTGTCATAGGTGCCGCAGGAGAGCAGCAGGAGATTCCGCTCCTCGGCCGCATGAATGACCTGCTTGACGAGCGACTTGGCTCGGTCCGCTTTGCCGTCGACAATGAACTCCGTGCCAATCATCAATCCCTTGCCGCGCACGTCGCCGATCTGGGAGTACTCCTCCTGGAGCTTGCGCAGGCCGGTCATCAGCTGGATGCCGCGCTCCGTCGCATTCTGGAGCATGTTCTCTTCCCGCATTGCCCGGACGGTGGCTGCGCCTGCCGCGCAGGCGACCGCGTTGCCTCCGTAGGTGCCGCCAATCGAGCCTACATCGACCTTGAGCATAAGGTCCGTCCTGCTGAAGACGCCCGAGAGCGGCATGCCTGAGGCAAGTCCCTTCGCCGCGGTGATAATATCCGGCTCCACGTTGAAATGCTCGAAAGCGAACCATTTACCGGTGCGCCCGAAGCCAGATTGCACCTCATCGAGGATCAACAGGATGCCATGCCGGTCGCAGATCTCGCGCAGGCCCTTCATGAACGAGGGCGGCGGAGGAACGTAGCCTCCCTCGCCCAGAACCGATTCCACCAGGATGGCGGCCGTATCCTTGGGCGCGGTCTGCGAGGCGAGCAGGTATTCGAGCTGCTCGAGCGCATACTCCGATGCCTCGGCTTCGGTCATCCGCAGGCGGAAGGCATAGGGGAACGGCGCCACGAACACGCCCGACGGCAGCGGACCAAAACCTGTGCGATAGACCGTCTTCGAGGTGGTCAGGGACATTGTGCCGGCCGTCCGCCCGTGGAAGGAGCCGCTGAACACGATCACGTTCTGCCTGCCCGTGGCAACTCGCGCGATCTTGACTGCATTCTCGATCGCCTCGGCGCCCGAGTTGGCAAAGAAGAACGAATCGATCGAGGCGGGAACGATGGTGCGCAGCTCTTCGATCAGGCGCAGCATCGGTTTGTGGATGACCAGATTTGCCTGGGCATGGAGGAACAACCCGGCTTGCTCGCGGATGGCTTCTACGACCTTGGGGTGGCAGTGACCGGTGTTGGTCACACCGATGCCACAGGTGAAGTCCA
>DAITPI010000152.1:0-7114 GCA_036833655.1 Anaerolineales bacterium
AAATAGTCCATGTGCTTCATCGTGTAACGCATGATGAAGAGCACGACCGCCACCGCGCCCATGCCCGAGTGCAGCGCCCCGAGCACAAAATAGGGACCGAACACCGTGGAGGACCAGCCCGGGCGCATCGCCATGGCAAAGTCCCACGAAACGATCGTGTGCACCGAGAACATGACCGGGATGATCGCAAAGGCAAAGATGTTCATGGCGGTGGTCAGGTGGCGCCACTCGCCTTCAGTGCCGCGGAAGCCCAGCGCCAGGGTCCGGTAGAAGACCTTGCGCCACCCGGTCGAGCGGTCGCGCGCCATCGCCAGGTCGGGGATGAGCGGCAGGAACAGGTACATCGTGCTGCCCAGCACATAGGTGGTGATGGCGAGCAGGTCCCACATCAGCGGCGAGTGGAAGTTGGGCCACAATTGCCGCTCGTTGGGCACCGGGAACATCCAGTACGAAAGCCAGACGCGACCGAGGTGCATGAAGATGCTGGAGCCCGCCTGGATCAGGCCGAAAGTGGTCATCAGCTCGGCAGCCCGCGTGAACGGGCGGCGGAACTCCGCCTTCATCACACGCAGGATCGCAGAGATGAACGTGCCGGCATGGCTGATGCCGATCCAGAACACGGTGTTGACCAGGAAGATGCCCCAGAAGGAGGGTCGCATGACGCCCGCCACCCCGAGGCCTTTGGCGATCATATAGCCCCAGGCATAAAAGAAACAGGTCGCCACGAGGAACGCCAGGATGCCCAGCACCACCCAGAACTTCCAGGAGGTGGTGTGCATCGATTCCATCACCATCTCGTTCATGACGCCGCGCGGCAGCGGATCGAACATCAGCGATTCACGCGGGTCGTGCTCCTCTTCGTGATGCTCTGCCTGTGCCCTCTTGGCACCCAGGTAACCGGAGGTAACAGCCATAGGTTTAGCCTTCCTTGAGATAGGTGATGCGCGGGTGGGTGTTCAATTCTTCGAGGTGATGGAACCCGTGCTCGTGGTGCGAGAGCTGGCTCACCAGGCTTTCGGCGTCGTCCAGCAAGCCAAAGACGATCGCGTTGGTCGGGCAGGCCTGGGCGCAGGCGCTGGTGAACTCGCCGTCGATGATGGCGCGGCCCTCCGACTTGGCTCGATCCTCCGCTTTGTGGATGCGCTGGATGCAGAAGGTGCACTTCTCCATGATGCCGCGGCGACGCACGGTCACATCGGGATTGAGCTGGTTATGGAGGGGGAAGACCAGCTCCCCGCTCCCTTCATTGGCATGGAACGGTTCGGTATGATAATCGCGCCAGTTGAACGTACGCACCTGGTAGGGGCAGTTGTTGGCGCAGTAGCGGGTGCCGATACAGCGGTTGTAGACCTGCAGGTTCAGGTCCTCGGACTGGCTGTGCACCGAAGCGAATACCGGGCAGACCGGCTCGCACGGGGCTGAGCCGCAGTGCTGGCACAACATCGGCTGGTACGGAGTCGTGCGCACTTCCGGATACTCACCCTCCCAGAAGCGCTCGATGCGGATCCAGTGCAGTGTACGCCCGTAGGCAGCATCCTCTTCCATGACAAACGGGATGTTGTTTTCCATCGAGCAGGCAGCCACACAGGCCTGGCAGCCCGTGCACAGGTCCTGGTCGATGACCATGCCCCATTTGCCATTCGCCTCTTCTGCCAGCGCCCCCTTCGCTCCCACCCGATTCAGATCCATGCTCAGATTCTCCATATACCTCTCCTCTAATGACCTTCCTCACCCAGGCCTTCTCCATAGACACCGATCCGGCTCTCCAGGCGCGCCAGCGGCTTCTGCGCGCCAGTCTTTTCGATCCGGACTTTCATGCCCGCGAATGCCAGGTCGCCTGCTTCGTTGAAATGTAATCCAAGCAGGTCCGCCGGGCTGACCCCGCGTCCCTGGGCATAACGACCGTAGGCCGTGTGCCCCTGTCCGAACGGCATCGCGATCGTATCCGGGCGGATCGCCGGGTACAGGTACGCCGGCGCCTCGACCTGCCCGGCCTCGCTGATGACCTTGACCACATCGTCGTTCTCGATGCCCAGCTCGTGGGCGGTCTCGGGATTGATCTCGACCCAGGAGTTCCACATGACCGTCGTAGTGGGGTCCGCCAGCTCCTGCAGCCAGGGAATATTGGCGCCCGTCGTGCCCAGGGTGGGCGAGACGAAAGGAACGAGGTAGAACTCCCCTTCCCCGGCAAACTCCGCCGGAGCAGCGGTCACGCCACGACCCGCCCCGCCCGCGCTCGCGGAGGCCGCTTCTGCAGCCGAGCTCTTCCACCAGCCGCCATGCTGCTGGAAGAACGCCGCGAACGAATTGATCTCGGGGGCGACAAAGGAGCCATCCGCCTGACCGATGAGATTCGACAGCTTGCTCTGGATGTAAGCGACCTCATCGCCGAAGGGCAACGCCTGGGCCGCTGGGCCGCCTGCCAGCTGCGCCGTGGCGATCAGCACATCGGCGGTCGAGCGGGTGCCGGCATAGAGCGGCGAGACCACCGGCTGCGCGCCCGAGAGGGCAGATTGCATTGTGCCCGTGCCAACTCGCTGGTAGCCCCACGATTCCAGCGCGTGGTGGTCCGGGAGGACGTAATCCGCGGCGACCGCGGTCTCATCGGGGAACGTGGCAAAGGAGATCACCGTGCCCACGCTCGCCAGGGCTTCTGCAAATCCCAGCGACTTGGGCAGCTCGAAGACCGGGTTGACGCCGTGCACGAATAACGTGCTGATCGCGCCGCTCTTCATCTGCCCGACGAGATCGCTCAGCTCCTGTGCGCTGGCAGGACGGTGGTAGGCATCCTGGTTCGGCGCCAGCGGAGCGAGCGACACACCGTCCGGCTTGCCCACGTTGTCGAAGAGCACATTCAGGCTCAGGATGGCTTGCGCAGTGGAGAAACCGTTGCTCATGCCCAGGACAAAGCCGCCCGGGATGGCGACCGGCGCAACAGCCTCCGAGACGAGCCGGGCGATCTCTTGGAGCGCATCGCGTTTCACGCCCGAGGCTTTCGCGACCGCGTCGAGGTCCACATCCGCGAAGGCAGCGGGGATCGCGCCCCCGCGCCCCTCCGCCACCAGTCTGCCGAGTGCCAGGGCAACCATGCCCTCGGTGCCGGGCTGGATCGGGAACCAGTCGTCCGCCTTCGAGCCGGTCTGGGACATGCGCGGCTCGAACTGGATAAAGTGACCGCGCTGGCGCGGATTGCCGCGCCGCATCTTTCCAAAAGCCCGGTTGTAGGCGACCGGCGAGAGCCCGTTTTCGAGGAAATTGCCGCCAAACGAAAGGACCAGGTCGGCGCTGCCGATATCGAAGTAGGGCAAGCCTGCCTGGCCGAGCACGCTCTCGGCTGCCTGGCTCAGCGTTGCTTCGGCGTCGAACAGGCTGGAAGCGCTGAAGCGCAGCGGCGCGGGCGCCCCGGTGGCTGCCGTCAGGTCGCTGACCAGGTCGAAGAGATGATCGGAAGCGGTGCCCAGCAGGAAGGCGACGCCCGAGGCATTGCCGAGCGAATCGGCGATCACCTGGAAGGCATCGTCCCAGCTCATGTTGGGCTGGACCGCCTGGAAGTTTTCACTGTAGAGCGCTTCGCCGCGCTTGTGCTGGATCGGACCCTGCACCCGGTCCGGGTTATACAGCCCCTGCAGGGAGGTCTGCCCACGCGAGCACGTCTTGCCCAGGTTGAGCGGGTGGTTGGGGTTGCCTTCCAGTTTCAGGGCACGGCCCTGCATGGTGCGGACAATGATCCCGCAGCCCGCCGCGCATTCGCGGCAGGTGGTGGCGTAGTACGTGCTCAAGCCGTTGTAGGTGTACTCGGGCATCCTCGAATAGGGCTCGCGCTTGACATAGCGGGATGCCGGTCCGCAACCGGTGAGCACCGCGGTCGTCGCCGCCCCTACACTGGCAAGCTTGAGGAAATCACGCCGGGAGATTTTTTCAGTCATAGTCAGTCTGTTCCTTTTCGCTTTGTGCCCGGTTTAATAATGACAGGTCCCACAATCGGTGAGCTTGGTCCGCTTTTCGGGATCGTTCGCCGTCCGCTGCCGGTGACAGTTCAAACACCACCCCATGTTCATCACCTGCGGATTCTTGGCGATTTCCACCTTCGACATATCGCCATGACACTGCTCGCAGTTCAAGCCAGCCGCGATGTGAGGGCGGTGCGTGAAGTGCACGAAATCGGGCACCTGCGCGACAGGCACCCAGGCAATTTCCTTGTTGTTCAGGACGTAATCTTTCAGGACAGCCAGCTTGGGGCTGGTATTGGTCTTTGCGATCTGCTGATGGCACCCCCAGCATTTCGTGAGCGTCGGCAGACCGGGCGAAGGTCCGCGCAGGGCGCCCGGGTGACAGTACAGGCATTGCACCCCGAGCCCGATATGGATTTGATGTGGGAACTGGATCGGTTGTTCAGGGGATTGCTGTGTATAGAAAATCCCGAAGGCAGCAACACTAAACAGAGATAACGCCGCAATTAGCACCGCTATCCGCCCCATTGGCTGTTTTAGCCACTCCCAGATATTCCTGATCATGCATGCTCCTGTGACAAGATTTCGACACGCCCTCTCGGGCAGTCACTCTATCAGGTTCGACCTTGATCTTGCGCCATACTCTACATAAAAAGCTTCTCAGATCGGCGTTCGCAATAACCAATAAAGGGTCTTACTTATCAATTGAAACGTACAACAGGAACGTATTGGGCGCCCACCGCTCGCCTCCTTGCTTCGTCTGCGGGCGGCATGTCATCCTTTGCAGGACCGCTTCGCCTGTAACACAAGACTCGCCCCGATCAATACGCTGATGGGACGAGTGAGTACTCCAGGCTGTGTTAAGTCATGGAATGCAAGTCTTTCTCCTCGTGAGCTGTCTTGCTGCCCTGACGCCCTTCGGCTCTGCTCAGGACCGCGGGCATTATACTGCAAAAGCACGTGCAAGTACATATAAAGGGTAGAATTCATCGCAATGCGTGCATTCTTCCCCGCACCTTTCACCAAGTTTTGAAGAGAGGTGCGGGGCGGCCCCGCACGTTTCGGGAGTATCTGATTTCGAGGACACTTTCCATTAAGTCACCCTGAGCCGCTCTTGGGCGAAGGGTCTCCGTGCCCTTTGAGCCTGAACGGCTCAAAGGGCACGGGATTCTTCACTCCCTTCGGTCGTTCAGAATGACACAAGGATTTGCGTGTTGGATACCACTCACATTTCGCCAAATGCTAATGAGACATGCAGGGAGGCGCCGCACGTTTCGCGATTGTCCAATTTCAAAAACAGAATGTCATTCTCCAAAGGACCCCGCTTTGGACGGTGTGAGTGAGCGGCAGCGAACGACACTCCCCGGCACCTGCGCCCGGGGCAGGTGTGCGCCGCACGCAGTGCAGGTGAGAATCCCAGCGGACTTGAGCCGAGTTGGCTCAAGTCCGCTGGAGACCCTTCGCTACGCTCAGGGTGACATGGTTCTATATGTCCTCGAGGATAGACATTCCGCACGTTTCTTGAGATTTAGAAGAGACGTGCGGGGTGACCCCGCACGTTTCACCAAATTTCAGAGAGAGGTGCGGGGTGATATACTTATGCAGTGCCCGGCGGCAGGGAAAGCCTGCCTCCTGGCACGCAACATAGCCCGGCAACGAAGCCATGAACCACAAGAATTCTATGAAGAGACTCGTGCGCCCCATCCTCACCATCGGACTTGGACTGGTCCTGGCGCTTTCCAGCGCTGCTCTCACGTATTCCGCTCCGCCCACCTTGCAGGCGAATTTCGCGGCCTCCGGCGCCTTCCTCCTGCAGACGACCGCCACGCCTCCCCCGCAAGACCTCTCCGAGATCGGTTCCACCGACGGGATCATCGCGATGGGATTTGTCATCGCCCTGATCATTATCATTCCCATCCTGCTGCAGCGAAAGTCATGGATGGAAACGCCTTAAATAGAAAGAGCCTTGCGAGTGCAAGGCTCTCTGCTTTATTTCCAGTTGTTTGCTTTCGCGATCCGTTCGCCCAGCGGGGGGTGCGAGTAGAACATCAAGACCACCCAGCGTTCCGGATCCACTTCCCCTAAGTTCTGGTTTGCCAACCGCGTAAACGCCGAGGCAAAGGCTTCCCTCTTGCCAGTGGACTCGAGGGCATAATCGTCTGCCATGCTCTCGCGCCAGCGGGAGACCGCGTTCTCGACCGGCATGGTGATCAGACCGTAGGCGCCGAAGATCAACCCGAGGGCAGGGAACGCCGCCACGTCGGCGGGACCGGTGAAGCCAAAGTAGCCGATCGCCCACTTCAGCGCCAGGGAGGCAAGGTACAGGCTGAGCGTCGTCGAAAGCGTGCCGAACGCGATCAGGAACGGGATATCCCTGTGGACGTGATGCCCCAGCTCGTGGGCGAGCACGGTCTCGATCTCGTCGGTGGAGAACTCGTCGATCAGCGTGTCGCCGAGCACGATGCGGCGCGTGTTGCCAATGCCGGTCAGCGCGGCGTTGGCAGCCTTGGTCCGTTTGGACATGTCGAACTTGAACACGCCCTTCACTTTTGTGTTGGCTCGCCGCGCCAGGTCGAGCAGCCGGTCGGCAAGCTCCTTGTGCTCGTCGCCGAGCGGCACGTATTTGTTGAAGAGAGGCATGATCAAGACCGGCGCCAGGTTGGAAAGCAGGACGGTGAAGACCAGCATCCCGGCGGCGGCCCACAGCCACCACAGATCGCCGGTCGCACGCAGGGCAAAGTAAAGCAGCTCGAGCAGGATCAAGCCCAGGGGCGCGCCGATCGCCAGCCCCTTGAGCTGATCGACGATCCAGTCTCGGAGCGTCTGGTTGGACTGACCGAAACGGTGCGGGAGGACGAACCCGCTGTAGTAGCCGAGCGGCAGATTGATCAGCGAATAGATGCCGCCAAAGATGGCGACGAACAGGGGCACCAGCAGCCAGGGGTTGTCTGTAAATGAAGAGAGCCAGTCTCGCAAGGCAGTCGCCCAGCCAAGAGACAGCCACAGCAGGGCATAGACGGCGCTGAAGATCGTATCTACCAGCCACAGGCGGCGACGGATGCGGGCATATTCTTTGGCTTGCTTCTGTCGTTCGGGGTCAAGTACGGTCATTTCCATTTCCATATGAAAAGAATATCCTCGCGCGGAGCGGAGTGCTGAATGCA
>DAITPI010000152.1:7214-9209 GCA_036833655.1 Anaerolineales bacterium
CTCCGCTCAACGCGAGCGTTAGCTTACCATCTCCGCCGCGAGCAGCGCCAGGATCTCTTCCGACTTCATCACCCTGCCATACGACTTGAGGGCCGCAAGGAAAGCTTTGTGAACCAGGTCGGCTGGGATCACGGTATCCCCGTAGGTCAGGTCACGCGTGGCGCAGGCATCCTCGGCGACGATGACCTGAAAACCCAGGTCCGAGGCGGCGCGGGCGGTTGCATCCACGCACATGTGCGTCATCATACCGGTAATGACCACACGCTCGATCTCCCAGCTCGTCAGCAGCCCGAGCAGATCCGTGTTCAGGAAGGCATTCGGTTCATGTTTGAAAACGATCGGCTCGCCCTCGAAGTGCGCGACCGAGTCGTGGATGTCGGTGCCGCGATCGCCGGAGATGAAGAACGTGGCGTCCGGCTTCCTGGAGATGTGCTGGATGTGGACGTGATGCCCGCTATGCTCGCGAAAGCACTGCAGCAGCATGTACGCCTTGTGCGCGGCTTCGAGCGGATTGACCAGCGGATGTTTTCCGTCGGGGAAGTAGTCTTTTTGAATGTCGATGACCAGGAGAGCGGTTTTCATACGATAGAGTATAGCTTAAAAACGGACTCAACGTCTTTGGGAGTGTCTTGTTTCGTGGGCTTGTCGGATGATCTCACCACAGAGCGCACGGAGAGCACCGAGAAAACTCCTTAATGAAGCTCCGTGCGCTCTGTGTTCTCCGTGGTGAGCGTGTATTCGCCCATCCTTTTGGACACTCCCGCGCCTTTGCACAAGCCCCCCGTGAGGCAGGCGTTGAGTCCTACTCTATGGCTCAAATCACATCGTTGGGGACCGGCTCCGTTTTCTTGAGCGCCTTCTTCACAAAATCGGTCACAACCGAAGAGGCGATCGCGACGCTCTGGTCGCCGCCGACGATCATGGCATTGATCCCGACCACTTCCCCGCGCGCGTTGACCAGCGGTCCTCCCGAGTTGCCGGGTGCGAGAGGCACGTCCGAGCGGACGATCGGCACCTGTTCGCCGCCCCGGCTCTGCGCCGAGACCAGCGCGCTGACAATGCCGCGCGTCACCGTGTTGCGCTGCCCCCAGGGATGCCCGAAGGCAAAGACCATCTCCCCGACCCGCGGCGCCGCCGAAGCAGCCCTCAGCGGCGTCAGTCCCGCTGCCTCGATAGAGAGCAGCGCTAGGTCTACATCCGGGTCGCGCGCCACCAGCCGCGACTCGTACTCCCCGTCGTTTTGCAGGACGACGATCGGTGTGTGACGCCCGACCACGTGATTGTTGGTCAGGATCAGCCCATCCGCAGACCAGACGATGCCCGAGCCCGCGCCGAAGCGACGACCGCGCACGACGACCAGGGAGGGCAGCACCTGCTCCACCAGGTCGCCGATCACCTGTGTAAAGGTACCGTTGAAGTTCATATTATCTCTCACCGACCACGACGTTCACCGTCTGCGGCTGTCCGCCGCGCAGGATCTCCACCGGCGTGGGCTTGCCCACGGTATCGCCATTCAGCCGGGCAAACAGCTCATCGTGGTGGTCCACGGCCGTCCCTGCCACGCCGACGAGGATATCCCCGACCATCAATCCGCCTTTCGCGGCCGGGCTGTCGTTCTCGATACCTACGATCAGCAAGCCCGTCCCCTGCTCGCGCCGGAGACTCTTCTGGAACTGCTCGGCGACCTCCACCGGCTGGCTGCGGATGCCGAGGTAGCCGCGCCGGATGCGACCATGATTGACCAGGGTATCGGCAATCTGCCAGGCGATATCCGCGGGGATGGTGATCGCCGATCCGCGTGCCAGCCCCGAGGTATTGATGCCGAGCACCGTCTCGTCCGCGGCGGCGAGCGGGCCACCGGAGAAGCCCGGGTACGAGATGCTGTCGGTGCGGATATAGCGCTCGAGCATGCCGCCGCGCCCCGTCCGGATGGGTCCACCGATGGCGCTGACCGTTCCCAGGCTGGCTTCGAGCCCCTCCGGGGAGGGACGACCG
>DAITPI010000153.1:0-9203 GCA_036833655.1 Anaerolineales bacterium
AACAATACTTCTTATGGACTATAAGGATTACTACACAGTACTGGGTGTGGAGCGTAATGCCAGCGAAGACGACATTCGAAAAGCCTATCGCAAGCTGGCCATGCAGTACCATCCGGATCGCAATCCCAATGATAAGCAGGCTGAGGAACGCTTCAAAGAGATCAACGAAGCGTACCAGGTCCTCAGCGATCCGGAGAAACGCGGCCACTATGACCGGCTCGGGAGCGACTACTCGAACTGGCAGCGTCGCGGCGCGCCCGGTGATTTCAACTGGGACCAGTACGGCGGTTTTCCGGGGGGCGTCCGGGTAGAGTACAGCGGTGATCTTGACGATCTATTTGGTGGGGCCGGGGGCTTTTCTGATTTCTTCCGCACGATCTTTGGCCAGCAGGCCGGGGGAGGTGGCGCGGGGACTCGGACTCGCACGCGCCAGCAACAACCGCAGGGCTACCAGCAGGAGCTGGAGATCAGCCTGGAGGAAGCATTCCATGGCGCCACGCGTCTTCTCCAGGCGGATGGCAAGCAGAAGCAGGTTCGCATCCCGGCGGGCGTGCGCACCGGATCCAAGGTCCGGGTGGCGGGCGCGGGCCCCAACGGGCTCGACCTCTATCTAATTGTGGATGTAAAAGAAGATCCGCGCTTCGAGCGCCGCGGCAATGACCTGCACACCACTGCCACCGTCGACGTGTTTACCGCCATTCTGGGCGGCGAAGCGGAGGTGGAGACGCTGGCAGGCAAAGTCAAGCTCAATATCCCTGGCGGCACCCAGCCAGAGCAGGTCTTCCGTCTGGCAGGCCGTGGCATGCCCAGTGTCAAGAACAAGAATGAGAAGGGCGATCTTTACGTGCGCCTGAAGGTGCAAATTCCCAAATATCTTTCTCCCAAACAGCGTGAGCTGTTGGAGGAAGCTTCGCGGATCAAGTTTTAGGAAGGAAAATCATGAAACGTGTTTTATTAGCAATCTCAATTTTAGTGATTTCGATGCTTGCCTGCCAGGTGACAGGCATCAACGTCCCGGCACTTCAGCAGCCGACGCCGGTTGTACGGATCGACGCGACCCCTCCTGCCTTGCCAACCCCCGCCGACCCGGCGGAAGCGGGCAGTACGCTCGAGGCTCTTTACCAGCAGGTGCTACCCGGCGTTGTTGCCATCCGCACGGGCAACAGCCTCGGATCGGGCTTTGTCTATGACAGCGAAGGTCATGTGGTGACCAACCAGCACGTGGTGGAGGGTGCCAGCGATGTCGAGATCTCCTTTTCATCCGGGTTCATAGCGCAGGGCACCGTGGTCGGCTCGGATGTCGATGCGGACATTGCCGTGATCAAAGTAGATGCGCCCGCGGAGCAGATCCATCCGCTGGCGATCGGCGACTCGAATACCCTGAATGTGGGCGAGCAGGTTGTAGCGATCGGGAATCCCTTCGGCTTGAGCGGCACCATGACCCTGGGCATTGTCTCCGGTCTGGGACGCACCCAGTTTGCGCATGCTTCGCCGGAAGGCGGCTTCTTCAGCACCGCCGACATTATCCAGACCGACGCCGCCATCAACCCGGGCAATTCGGGTGGTCCGCTCTTCAATCTGCAGGGCGAGGTGGTGGGCGTGAATCAGTCCATCCGCACCGAAACATTCAACGGCGCGACCGGCAACGCGGTCAATTCGGGCGTGGGCTTCTCCATCTCCATCAACCTGGTAAAGCGGATCGTTCCCTACCTCATCCGGGACGGATCGTATGAGTACCCCTATCTGGGCATCACCTCCAGCAGCAACCTGGGACTTGCCGAGATCGAAGCGCTGGGGCTCAACACATATACCGGCGCCTATGTGCTCGATGTCGCACCGGGCGGACCGGCGGACCAGGCTGGCATCCGGGGTGGAACGGAATCCACCAATATCGAAGGATTACGCGCCGGCGGCGACGTGATCACTGCGATCGATGGCCAGCCAGTCAATACGTTTGATGATCTGCTGGGATACTTGACGACAAACAAAGCCCCCGGCGAAACAGTTGTGCTGACCCTTCTGCGCGCCGGCCAGCCCATGGATGTCACGGTCACATTGAGCAAGCGCCCCTGACCGGGACGGAACGCCCGATGAAGTTAAGCTAAAAAGGACGGCACGATTTGCAGTGCAAATCGTGCCGTCCCTGTGTTTTGCTAACCAAAGCGCTCTTCACGCCAGACGTCTGCCCGGTTATGATACCCGGCTTGTTCCCAGAATCCCCGCCGGTCGCGGGGCATGAACTCCAGCGAGCGCAGCCACTTGGCACCTTTCCACAAATAGGGCGATTCCAGATTCTTCTGGCTGGGGATCAGTCCCACCACCCCGCGCAAGGGGTAGCCATGGTCCGGTGAAATAGGCTCGCCGTTGAAATGTGTTGCCATCAGGAAGTTGTCCTGCAGGACCACCTCGAGTGGCAGGTTGACGGTAAAGCCATATTCGGCATGCTGCATTACATGGGTCGCGGTCGGCCTGATCTTGAACAGACCATTCTCCACCATCGTCTGCACCGACACGCCTTCCCAGACGGTGTCGAACTTGCTCCAGCGCGTCACGCAGTGGATGTCCATTTGGATCGTGCTGCGGGGCAGCTGGTTGAACTGGTCCCAGGTCCAGGATTTCTCCTCTTCGACCTCGCCCCAGACCCGGAAATCCCAGATTGCGGGGTTGAAGTGCGGGACGGGACCATAATGCAATACCGGAAATTTGAACGTAAGAGCCTGCCCGGGCGGGAGGCGCCCCTCGCTGCGGACGCGCTGCTCCTCCTTACGGCGATCGGGCCCTTCAAATGACGAAAACATGATAATCTCCTGTCAAAATTATATCAATAACTTTACAATTCGACTCCGAATATGGACGATTTGTTACATTCGTTCGATAATAGCTTGATGAGAGGAAGTTTTCCAATTTGTAAAGCACAGCTTGTAACTTTTATCGCAAACAAAAGTCTGTGCCCTCAAAAAGGTTTATAATACGACCAGAACCCAGAAAATGGATTCACTCCTGATGTTACCGTTTAAAAATTTTGTATTTAACAACAAGTGGTATTCCATGAAGCAGAAAGGCAGACACGAAGCGCAATGAAAGAGGGAGTTGCCCTGTTGAAGGCTGCCCAAAAACTCGACGAAGAGGCCCTGACAGCCATCTTCGATCAGTTCGCGCCTGCCATTTATAAGTATACATTGCGCCTGTGCCATGACTCGATCGTCGCTGACAACATCGTCGGCGATGTATTTGCCCAGCTGCTGGAGCAGTTCGGGGCGGGCAAGGGTCCGCGGACCAATCTGCGATCCTATCTGTACCAGACCGCCTATCACCTGGTCGTCGACCGCTCGCGGGATAACCAGCACAACGCTCCGCTGGAAGTGGCGATGGGCACCTACGAGAGTGGGCAGTTTGCCCCGACGCAATCTCAGATCGAAGAGCGCGTCATGATGGAAGCGCTGATCTCCGCCATGAATACTGAGCTGACGGACGACCAGCGTCACGTGATCATCCTGCGTTTCCTGGAGGATTTTAGCCTCAAGGAGACTGCCGACATCATGGGTAAGGAAGTCAATAACATTAAGGTTATTCAAAACCGTGGCATTGCCAAGCTAAGAAAAGCGATGGGGCTTCAACTTGACGAAGATTGGTAGACGATCATGGAACTCCAATCCAAAGATCAGGATGTCGTCAAACTACTCCGAAAACTGAAGAACGCCGAAGCGCAGTATCCTGAGCAGATGTTTGTGGCGCGGCGCCAGATGTACCTGCGCCGCATGGCAGAGATCGGAATGGGCATCGGCGTCGACACGGCTATCAGGGAGCCTGCCAAGGCGCCGCCGTCATCCACTGCCTCTCCCGTGACCGGCACACTACTGGAGGCCGCCCTCGTCGTCGCCATCGTGGTGGAAGCAAGCGCCGTTGCGTACTTCTACCGCGAAAAGCTCGCCGACTTCTTTCAGACGATCACATCGGATCCCGGTGTGCACGAAGTCACCTCACTGCCTGTGGCAAGTACCGCCACCGAAATTGTAAGCCTGACGCCTTCCCCCGTTGTAACCCCCCTCACGCCAACCGCCACACTCGCATCGCCCACACTTTCGTCCAGCCCAACAGGCATCAGCGTTACCCTGACGAGGACACCGATCCCGGGCGTCGCCGAAGAGGAGAGTTCCGGCAGCGCAGGAGCCAGCCAGGCGAATTCCACGCCTGTCCCGGGTGGGAACACCGGGAACCCTGTAGATCATGACGATCAGGGCAACCACTACGGCCAGACCCCCAAACCCGAGCGGACGAAGGAGCCAGGCAAAGCGGACAACCCGTCTCAGGACAATGGGAGCAATCCCGCACCGCAAGAAAGCGGGAGCGACCCGGGTCCGGGCAACAGTGGGAAACCTCCCAAGAAACCCTGAGAGCCCGCCCGATAGCATTGCAAATAGACCTCCTGACCAGGCTTGGATAGCCACAACCGGTCGGGAGATTTTCTTCGGACTGAGGTGATGTATTACTCGGACACGACGTTTACATAGTCTATCTGCTTTTCTCCCCGTAACCCGCTGATGAAGTGATAAAGTGCGTAAAGCTCGAGGGCAAACGGCAGGTAGCCGCCATAGCCCAGCATGGGCATCTCGAAAATGTGCAGCCAGTTGCCCCAGGGCACGTGATAGATCCACTTAGGGTAGGAATAATAGTTCCACATCTCCCAGAAGAATGCAGTCGACAACACACCAAGCCAGAGCGCGATGACTGGGCGCCAGTCGCCTTTTGCTGTCCAGGATGCCAGGGAACGGTTCCCCAGCCAGACGTTGATCGGCTCGAGGATGAAGTAGAGAGACAGCCAGATAAATGGGAAGAAGATCCGGGGCCAGATCCACATGACCACGAGCATCGCCCAGCCCAGCACGAAGAAGAGCAGAGTCGTCCATCGATCGGTGCCGATCGCCGGTCCGCGACCCAGGCGTTTGACAAAGTCAAAGCTGGCGAAGAGCTCCGCCGCGCCGAACACAGCCGGGATGACGGTCGTGAAGCTCAACGTGGTCCAGAAAGCGTAGGCCAGGGCGGAAAAGGCATCCGCGCCGACGTAGGTCCAGTTTTGCGTACGCACGTTGAGAAATTCAAAGATCCACCACACGGGCGCAGAGACCAGGAACAAACCTACATAGCGGCGCAGGCTGCGGGTGAGCAGAGAGGTCCCGGTCCGCCAGTAGACCAGTCCATCCATGGCAAGACAGTAGCCCAGCCACAAGGGGAAGAATCCCCAGTGGGTACGTAAGCCGTCCAGCATCCAGTTCAGGCTCCAGAAGATCAGGATGAGCGTGAATCCGATCCAGCCCTGCACGGGCAGCCTGAGCTTTGCGATATCCATTTGGGTTCGTTTGGCATTTGTCGTCATATCTTAAGTTTACACCGCGAGTACCAAAAATGTGGAGAAACACCGGAAAATCCGGACTGCGCGATGTTTCCCTGTCATCCAAACATCGCTCGCTCACACATAATTTGGAATTGAATCAAAATATTTTGTTACTTGCCAAAAATCTTGACAATATACAAAATATTTGCTATTATGGCGACATTGGAGTACCAAAATGCCACTTATCCCCCAATCCTGTCCAAGTTGCTCTTCTCCGCTTGTCGTCACCCAGTTGAACTGCACAGCGTGCGGAACGGGCGTGGTCGGCAAGTTTGAGCTCTCCCCGTTCTTTCGCCTCTCTCCCGAACGCCTGAAATTCCTGGAAGCATTCGTGCGCAACCGGGGCAATGTCAAGGAAATGGAACGAGAGACGGGCGAATCGTACTGGGCGATCCGCCGCCAGCTGGATGAGGTTATCGCCGAAATGGGCATGGAAGCACCTGGTGAGGAGGAACTCTCGACCCGCCGGCAGGACATCCTGGCACGCCTGAGCCGCGGGGAAATCAATGTGCAGGAAGCTACCAAATTACTCTCGCAACTAAAAGGAGACCACCCATGAATGGACAAAAAGAACGCTTAATGGTTTTGGATATGATCGCCGAAGGGAAGATTACGGCGGAGGAAGCAGAGCAGCTGTTCAAGGCGATGGAAGTCGTCGAGGACGAGTCCGCCTCCGACACCCCTGATCTGGTACCGCCGCTCTCGCATCTCGCTCACCTGACCTCTCTTCCGGGCTCCTCCCCCGGCGAGGGCCGTTCTTCTGCCCGGGATCTGATCGCCGCCCTGAAAGAGGCAAACATCGACCAGGTCACTCTCAGCGACGTGCAGGAGCTCCAATCCCAGAGACTGACCGCGGAATATGTGCGCGAGATGCTTGGCCTCGGCCTGGAGCCGGATGGCTTGAGCGAATGGATCGACCTGCGCGCCCACAACATCACCCCGCGTTACGTACGCGAGCTACGCGATCTGGGCGTCACAGATCTGGACGTGGATGAGCTCCTTGAGCTCCGCAACCACGGGGTTTCCGCAAAGTACGTCTCGAGCCTGCGTGAGATGGGTGTGCGAGATTTCGATGTGGATGAGCTGATCCAGCTGAACGACCACGATGTTTCGGCAAAGTATATTGCCGAGCTACGGGCGGCCGGTCTACAGGAGCTGGACGTGGACGAGCTGATCCGGCTCAGCGATCACGGCGTCTCGGCAAAGTACCTGGCAGAGCTGCGCCAGGCAGGACTCAAGAATCTGGCCGTGGATGAGCTGATCGAGCTGAGCCAGCACGGCGTTTCATTGAGATACATCACGGAGCTCGGCGGGCAAGGCTTGACGGACCTGGAGCTGGATGACATTGTAGAGCTCAGCCGCCATGGCGTCTCTCCCAAATACATCGCCGAGCTCCACAGCCTGGGGCTGAAGGATCTCGAGATCGAGGAGCTGGCTGAACTCGGGGCACACGGCGTCTCCCCCAGGTTTATCGCGGAGCTGCGCAAACTGGGGATGAATGACCTGGATATTGATGAGCTGGTGGAGCTGGGCGCACATGGGGTCTCCCCCGATTTCATCCTCGAGATGCAAAAGCTGGGGCTGAAGGATCTCGATGTAGAGGAATTGGTCGAGCTGAGCAACCACGGTGTCTCGCCGCAGTTCATCGCCGAGCTGCGCGAGATGGGCTACAACGATCTCGATGTGGATGAGCTGGTCGAGCTCCGCAGCCACGATATCTCTGCCAGTTTTGTGCGTTCCATGCACGACCTGGGAATGAAAGATATCGATGTCGATGAGCTCGTGGAGCTCCGCAATCACAATGTATCCACCAAGTTCGTGCGCGAGCTAAGCGAGCTGGGCTTCAAGGATGTCCCGGTGGATGTGCTCGTGGAGCTGGGCATTCATCACGTTACACCGCGTTTTATCCGGGAGATGCGCCAGAAATACGGCGAGAGTCTGAGCCTGTCTCAGTTGCTGGAGATGCGCATTCGCGGCGTGGACCGTGCCCTGCTGGAGGAATTGCGCGCCGCCGGGGTGAAGATCAAGAGCTGAGCCCTGCATGCCTGAAGAAATGACAGTCTCGAAAATCTGGGTGCGATTTTCGAGACTGTTTTCTTTTGGCAACCGGCGACACCCCTGAGTTCCCCCGTCCAGCAGGTGGAAGCGGCCATCACGGATACGCGAGTCACCTCATTCGTAATCAACCCTGACTGCAAAATTTCACCGCCGTTGCCAGGTAGATTTCCGCACAGGTTTTCACACTGTCCAGGTCTACCCACTCTTCCACGGCGTGCGCCCCGCTGCCTGACGGTCCAAACAAAACGGAAGGGATTCCCGCAGCCGAGAGCACCGCGGCGTCCGTCCAGAATTGCACACCGGCAACCGGTACGGGACGACCCAACACCCGGATCGAGGCCGCCTGCAGCGCCTGGACGATCCCGGTATCTTCAGGCGTCTCGAGCGGGGAGCGGTCAATGCCTCGCCGCACAACAGCCTGAAAGGATGGATCGGATTGTCCTAGTTCCTCCACGATCTGCACAATTTCCGCCTCCACTGCCTCGGGCGTTTCGCCGGGAAGGGTGCGCCGCTCTGCGGAGAGCAGGCAGCGCTCGGGGTAGCTGGAGAGCTCCTGCCCGCCCCGGATCAGGGAGGCGTGCACCGAGCCGCTGCCCAGCAAGGGATGCGTCGGATTGGCTCGCAACTTCCGATCCAGCTTCTCGATCTCCGCCAATACTTTGCCCATCTTCACGATCGCATCGACGCCCAGGTCCGGGCGGGAGCCGTGCGCCGCTTTTCCAATGGTCTCCACGTCCATCCAGACAAAGCCCCGATGAGCGAGGATCAGCTGCAGCTCGGTAAACTCGGCAACGATGGCGCCGTCCGCGTGGAAGCGTGTTGCCAGGTCCATTGTACCGAGGCTGGCATATTCCTCATCGATCACGCCCGTGAAAATGACATCGCCGCGCAGAGCCTGCTTCCTTGCTTCCGCGATCGCCAGCAGGCACGCCGCCACTCCACCTTTCATATCATAGGCGCCGCGCCCATACAGGCGGCCCGCCTCACGATCGATCCGAGGCCGGTGTGCATCGGGCATGCCAGCCACCCCGACCGTGTCCATGTGTCCGTTGAACAGCAGAGTCTTGCCGCCGCCTGTGCCACGCGCGATCCCGACCACATTGGGCCGCCCAGAAACAGATTCGACGAGCTCTACTTCCAGCCCCGCCTGTTCCAGCCAGTCCGCAATATATCGCGCAATCTCTGCCTCCCCGGGCGAGCCAGGAACCAGATCGGGGTTGATCGAATTGATGGAAACCAGGTCACTGAGCAGGGTTACGAGTTCAGCCATTATGAGTCACCTATTTATTGAGTGAGAGATCTGCCCATTATAGTCGCGGACTTATCTTATAATGACGGCATGGACTCATCTTCCG
This sequence comes from Anaerolineales bacterium, assembly GCA_036833655.1. Lineage (GTDB taxonomy): Bacteria > Chloroflexota > Anaerolineae > Anaerolineales > Villigracilaceae > Defluviilinea. Next base: position 8,806 of record DAITPI010000153.1, read on the forward strand.
AACAAATCCTCGCGCGTCTCATCCGCTCCACACGCGTTGCCGCCCTGGGCACACTGCACGATGGCGAACCGAACCTGGCAATGGTCGCTTATGCCTTTGCCGGGGATTTCTCTGCTTTCTATATCCACGTAAGCCGATTGGGGAAACATACCAGGGATATGGAAACCAACCCACGCGTCAGCCTGTTGATCAGCGAGGTGGACGACGGACGATCTGACCCGCAAGCCCTCGCCCGCGTTTCGGTCCGTGGGGCGGCCGAGATACTCCCGCGTTCTGATTCGAGCTATGTACAGGTGAAGGACATCTACCTGAGGCGCTTTCCGGATGCAGAGAAACTCTTTAGCCTTGGGGATTTCAACGTCTGGAGTATCACACCCAAGGCTGGAAGATTTGTAGCC
>DAITPI010000154.1:0-9189 GCA_036833655.1 Anaerolineales bacterium
GCGAAGCACCGGACCGCAGAGTCCGGAAGCCTCCCAGGCGAATCTGCAGCGTCAGGACCTGGTCACCACGCAGTTGGCAGAGGAACGCTCGCGCCTATCCGACGCCCTCCGGACGCTGACCACCATCTACCAGGTGCTCTTGCAGACCAATACCAACCAGCTCGAGATCATCGAGCCGGCCGGGGCAGTCTTCCCCATCAATCAGAATCTGCCTTTACGAGTTGCCGCGGCGGGTCTTGCCGGATTACTTCTGGTCATGAGCATTATTTTTGCCTATGAGTACTTCGATGATACGATCCGCTTGCCGGGTGACTTCACCCGCACGGTCAAGGCGCCGCTGCTGAGCACGATCCAGGGGAATGACCGGCGCGAGCGATCCGGGCTCGACCGGGTCATCACTCTGTCAGACCCTGGCTCGGCGGCTGCGAACAACTACCGGACCGCCGTTGCCAAGCTGATGTTCACGATCGGCAACTCGACGCCCTACACTCTACTGTTGAGCAGTGTGGGATCTCCGGATGGGGACGAAGCGGCGATCACTGCCGCCAACCTGGGTGCTGCCTTTGCCCAAGCGGGTAATCGCGTGGCATTAGTCGATGCCCAGCTGCATAATCCCGTTCTGACCCAGCTATTCGAGGCTGGCGGCAAGGCGGGGCTTTCCGACCTGATGGTTAGCCGCTCGGCGGAACCCAAGCTCACGCCAGTCAAGGACCTGCAGGAGATGCAGCTGCTGCCTGCTGGCCTGTCGTCTGAAAAACCCGGAGCGATGCTCAATCCCGGTCACCTTGCCCGGCTGCTCCAGGAACTCAAGAAAGATGCCGATATTGTGATCGTTGCCGGTCCGCCGATTGCCGGATATGCGGAGGGCTTAACGCTGGCTTCCCAGGTGAATGGTGTCGTCCTGGTGGCACGCTACGGCGAGGCGCACAGTAAAGTGATCAACGATGTGGCAGAGAGCCTGAAGGCGATGGATGTCTATCTGGCAGGCGTCATCTTTGAGCACAATGCCTCACGCACCATCGCCAGACCAAGTGCCCGAAGTGTCGCGACCCTGGCGCCCCAGATCGAACCCCAGACCGTGAGTACTGCTGAAAAAACCAATTTATCGTAATCGTGATTGAGAAAACTGGGCAGCGCGGCTTCCAAGCCGCGCTGACCCGATTTTTTAGGCCATTTCCCGCATCCCTTGAATCCTCAACTCCCCCCTTCCGAGGTGGCTCCCGTCGCCTCCGCCGAACATGCTACGAAGAAGAGTCTTCGTGGTTCCTCCCTGCTATTGGTCGGTCGAGTGATCGCGATGGCGACAAACTTCGCGGTTCAGGTCCTGATCGTGCGATATCTCTCGAAGAGTGACTTCGGCGCCTTTGCCTACGCTATGTCGCTTGTCTCGCTTGGATCGAGTCTTGCGGTCTTCGGGATGGAAAAGACCGTGACCCGATTCCTACCGATCTTTCAAGAGAAGGGGGAATATCCCAAGCTGTTTGGTACGTTCATTATCGTACTCAGCACAGTTCTGTCGCTGAGTTTCTTTTTGATTTTGCTGGTTTTTGGCCTACGAGGCTGGCTCGCCGGTTCGTATATTAAGGATGGGCAGTCCCTTAGCCTGTTGCTTCTGGTAGTTTTCCTGGTTCCCATTCAGGCACTGAATAGTGTGCTCGTGGGGATGCTGGCGATTTTCACCAAACCGACCGCGATTTTCTTTCGCCGACATATTCTGGGACCCGGTCTAAAATTAGCGGTAGTCCTGTTGCTAATCGTATTTCATAGCAACGCGTATTTCTTGTCAGCCGGGTATGTGGTTACTGGCGCTTTGGGGGTGGCGCTTTATGCTGCCATCCTGATCCAGGATCTGCGCAGGCAGGACCTGTGGAAACATTTCAGCCTTAAGACCCTGAAGTTCCCTGTTAAAGAGGTATTCAGCTTCAGTACGCCGCTCATGACGACCAATCTGGTGTACATGGTGAGGAACCAGCTTGTCATCATTTTGCTGGCACACTTTGGGAGCACGCTGGATGTGGCTTCCTATCGTGCCGTCCAGCCCGTTGCAGATCTCAACACAACTGTGATTGAAAGTTTTGGGCTTCTGTTCATGCCCGCCATGGCGCGCATGTTTGCTCGAAACGACGCAAAGGGGGTGGGTGATCTATACTGGCAAAACGCGGTCTGGATTACGATCATCTCCTTTCCGATTTTTCTGCTTACATTCGCCCTTGCCAACCCTCTGACGCTTTTGCTTTTTGGAGAGCGGTATGCCCAATCCGGACAGATTATGGGGCTCCTTGCCCTGGGCTATTTTTTCAATGCCGCGCTCGGATTCAATGCAGATACGCTGCGTGTATACGGCCGGATGCGCTACACCGTGGCAATCGATATTGTCGCTATGCTGATCAGCGCTGGCTTGCATCTGATGTTAATCCCCCGTTTTGGTGCGTTCGGTGCGGCGATAGGAACGTGTGCCACTCTGATACTCTATAACATCTTAAATCACATTGGTTTACGGTTTGCAACGCCGATTAACTTGTTCCAGTGGCGCTACCTGCGCGTGTATGCAAGTATCATCCTGGGAACCATATTGCTTACCATTTTGCAGAACTCGTTATCTCTTCCCATCTACGTGGGACTTTTCCTTGCTGGACTGATCTCGTTGACTGTTCTCTTGATCAATCGTGATGTCCTCAATGTCCAGCAGACATTCCCTGAATTGTTGCGTATTCAGTTCGTTCGTTTGCTTTTCGAACCCCGTCGCAGCAAGAAACAATTAGCCGAATGAACAGAGAACAAATAGTAGTCTTTACAGACCATATTCGAGAGCAAGCCGTTCGCTATTTTCCGGCTTTGGCGCCGGACCAGACGGACGTTCAGTTGGTCGGGAAACAGGAGCGGGTTTCAGCCATCCTGTATCGGTTCAAGGTAAAGGACAAGTCACGAACCCACTCCATAATCGTCAAAGTACCACTGGATAACCCGCATCGAGGTCGTGCGCAGGCGAGAGGGCTTGAAAAACCTCTTCTCTTCCCGCGGGTGGAATTCGCTGAAACGCATTGGCTGCACTATACTGCCCTGGCTGCCATTCATGAGTATTTTACGGGCCTGGGCAGGAAAGAGTTTGGGACGATCCGGATCCTCGATTATTTGCCGCAATGTCAAGCGGTGATTATGGAGGAGTCGAGCGATCGCAAATTAAGCGATCTGCTATTGAAAGAAAGCCGTCTGCATTCCCCACTTGCTCGCCCCAGTCTTCATCAGGTCTTTGAAAATGTGGGCGCCTGGCTGCATATCTTCCATAACATGCCGACGAAGGGACATGTGCAGGTCCGCCATCAGCGCCGGGAGGAGTATATTGAGTCGATCTCGATCCTGACCGGCTTTCTCACAAGTGTGCTCGGCGATCGGAACTTTTTTGAGGAGATCGCGGCGCGCCTTGCTGAAAAAGCGCGCGAAATCCTGCCGGAGTTGCTGCCTATGGGACTTGGTCATGGGGACTATGCGATGCGGAATATCCTGGTGGGCCTCAGCGGGCGTGTGACCGTGCTGGATACGTTCGCGAAATGGCAAACCCCTATCTACGAAGATATTGGCTACTTCCTGACCGGTCTCAAAATGACCTACCCGCAGGTGGTCAGTCAGGGTTTGTTGTTTAGCAGGAGCCAGCTCATGGACTACGAACAGGCATTCCTTAAGGGCTACTTCGGGGGGACGCGAATTCCTTATGCGGAAGTCCGGCTGTACGAAATGCTGGCGTTACTGGATAAGTGGTCCAGTGGCCTGATCTGGAGCTACAAGCGTAGCGCGCAGAAGATGATTGGGAGTGCGAAGGCAAAGTTGGTGAGCCTGTACTACAAGAGGAATGCAAGCGCCCTCCTGCGAGAGATTACAGGCGCAACCGTGAGCGCCACATCCATGGATCCAGAGAGAAGTTATTAACGATGAGTGTTATTCAGGAAACAGACACCGTACAGAAAGCGGAACAGGCCAGGAAGATCGTTCCCTCGGCAAGCCGCGGCAATCGCAAGCGCCTAAAGGTCGCGTATATCATGTCGCGGTTTCCGAAGCTGACGGAGACCTTTGTCCTGTATGAGATGATCGCGATGCAGAGCGAGGGCGTGCAGGTAGAGACCTATCCTCTTTTGCGTGAAAAAGCAAGCGTCGTTCACCCGGACGCCGCCCCATTCGTGGATGCTGCGCACTTCCAGCCCTTTATTTCGCTTCCTATCCTGCGTGCTCATGTGTATTATCTGTTGCACAAGCCGGGCGCGTACCTGGGCACGCTCTGGAGCCTATTACGATCAAATATAGGTAGCCCGCGGTTTTTCATCGGTGCCCTGGGGATTTTCCCCAAATCGGTTTTCTTTGCTTACAAAATGAAAACTGAAGGCATAGACCATGTCCATGCTCATTTTGCCAGCCATCCAGCGGCAGCCGCCTTCATTATCCACCGGTTGTCCGGAATCCCGTATAGCTTCACCGCGCATGGCTCGGATCTGCACCGGGACCGGCACATGTTGTGTGAAAAAGTTGCTGAAGCTGCCTTTGTCGTTGCGATCTCCAACTATAACAAGGAGCTGATTGTTTCCGAGTGCAAGGGCCAGTACCGCGATAAAGTGACTGTCATCCACTGCGGTGTAGATACCGACGTCTTCCAGGACGCTTCCAGCCGGAATGTGGGGCAGGCGGCGAAACAGCCGTTTACGATCGTCTCTGTGGGCACCCTGCACGAGGTCAAAGGACAGGCGTACCTGGTCGAGGCTTGCGCCAGACTAGCTGAGCAAGGGATTGACTTCAGATGTCATTTCATTGGTGGCGGACCTGACCGGGATGCCCTCACGAGTCTTGCCGAACAGAAAGGCATCGCAGAGAAGGTCGTCTGGCACGGGCAGCAAACACGTGAGTGGATCGTGCAGTTCCTGCAAGGTGCGGATGTGCTCGTTGCGCCAAGCGTTCCCACCAGTGACGGGCGCCGGGAAGGAATTCCGGTTGTCCTGATCGAGGCAATGAGCAGCGGTATTCCCGTGATCGCCAGCAACCTGTCCGGCATCCCGGAGCTGGTCCTGGATGGTCGAACCGGTCTCCTGACCCCACCGCGCGACGCAGCTGCCATCGCCAGCGCCCTCGAGCGCTACTATCGCGATCCGGCTCTCCGCAAGAAGTTCGGCCAATCGGGCAGGGAGAGAGTGACCGAGGAGTTCGATCTATACAAGAACGCGGCTCGTTTGATCGAATACATTGCCGGGGAGGCGTAACCGTGGCTCTGATCTTGTTCTGGGGCGCCTTGGGCCTGATCGTTTATACCTATTTCCTCTTCCCTCTTTTGGTGGTCCTTCGGGGCATGGTCGTGAAGAGGCCCTACAAGAGTGAAGATGTCCAGCCGCTGCCCCTCGTCAGTATCATTATTGCGGCGTACAACGAGGAAAAAGAGATCGGGGAGAAACTGAACAACATCCTCTCCCTGGAGTATTCGAGAGATCGCCTGGAAGTGATCATCGCTTCCGATGGATCCACAGATCGCACGAATGAGATCGTGCAGGGCTATGAGGAGCGCGGGATCAAACTCCTGGCTCTCCCCAGGCTCGGCAAGGCTGGCGTCCTTAACGCCGCCGTCGCCGCAGCACAGGGGGAGATCCTGGTATTCTCTGACGCGAACAGCATGTTCAAGTCGGATGCGCTTCGAGCGCTTGTGCGTCCCTTTGCGGAGCCGGAGATTGGTGGGGTAGCGGGCAACCAGGTTTATTTGAAGAAGGGAGCAAGCTCCGTCGGCGCCGGTGAGCGCAGTTACTGGGATTTCGATCGCATTCTCAAAGAATACGAAAGCCAGGCCGGCAATACGATTTCTGCCACAGGGGCGATCTACGCGATCCGTCGCTCGCTGTTTCAGCCGGTAATGGAAGGCGTGACCGATGATTTCTACACGTCGACCAGCGTTATCGAGCAGGGATCCCGGCTGGTGTTCGCCCCGGACGCTGTTGCTTACGAGGCGGTGGCTGGGACGAGCGGCGGGGAGTTTGGACGCAAGGTGCGGGTCATCACCCGCGGCCTGCGAGGCGTCTTCATCGCCCGGCGTAAGCTCCTGAACCCCTTCCGTTACGGCTTTTACGCCCTCCAGCTTTTCTCGCATAAGGCGTTACGGCGTATCGTCGTCTTTCCGCTTTTGCTTCTGTTCCTGGTGAATCCGTTCCTGTGGAACAGCGGACTCTTCTATCAGTTGACGATGATCGGTCAGCTGGGATTTTACGGTCTTGGACTACTGGGCTGGCGACTGGACGGATCCCGCTTCAAACGGACCAAGATCCTGACCATTCCCTATTTCTTCTGCCTGGTCAACGCCGCGGTAGTGCTCGCCACACTCAACATTCTGCGCGGACAGCAGATCAAGCGTTGGGAGCCACAGCGCAAAGCTGAGCAAAGCGAAGCCTGAGCTCGGTCTATGAATTGGCCGTCCTGGACTGCGCTGCAGGCAGGACGTCTGCTCGGGAGAGCTGACCTACGGCTTTGACATCGAAGAAGAAACTTCCAGCCTAGCTCTCACGGTCCCACCGCCGGGAAGACGAGCCGCCGGGTCTACCCGAATCGTTGTTCGATCAACGTGAGCGGAACTTGCTCACGCGAAGGAGAACCATGTCACAAACTGAAGCTACCCTTTCCAATACGAGATCTACTGCCTCCAGAAACAAGTATCTCATGCTGTTGCTCGCGCTCGGGGCTGCTCTGGCCGTCGGTATGGCTGGCGTTCTGGATCCGGTGATCCTGTTGGGCGCGGTGGCCGCATTCTACTTGTTGCTGGTGCTATTTAAGTCACCGGACTTCACTGTCCTATTCGTGACCTTTGTGATTTACACGAATTCCGCTGTCGTCCTGACAAGATTTCATGGTGCGCCGCCTGTGCTGGGCTATACCTTGCCCATGCTGTTGCTCATCCCGTTCATCTGGCATGTCGTGCTCAATAATCAGAAGCTCAAATTCAATTTTGTTTTCTTGCTGATGGTCATTTATATGTCCATCATGGTGTTGAGCAGCGCCTTTTCGAGATATATCGATATCGCTCTTCCCGGCGCACTCAACTTTGGGGTGGAGGCTGTGGGTTTGTATTTTCTCCTGATCAACACGATCCGAACTCCCAAGTTGCTGAACCAGGTAGTCTGGTCGCTGCTGATCGCCGGAGCGCTGATGGGCGCGCTATCTTTATACCAACAGGTTACTGGAACGTTCAACAATCCGTACGGGGGTTATGCCCAGGTCATGGGCAAGGGCTTCACCGCTGCGGAAACGCTTCAGGGCGACGTGACGCAGGCTCGTGTATCCGGGCCGATCGGCGAAAAGAACAGGTATGCCCAGATCATGATGGTGCTCGTGCCTCTGGGGCTGTTCCGAGCCTGGGGCGAGCAATCCAGGCGGCTGCGGCTGATCGCACTTGTTCTCACGGGATTGATCTTTGTTGGCGCCTCCCTGGCATTCTCGCGCGGCGCGCAAGTGGGTTTCCTGATGCTGTTGGCGATTATGACGTTCATGCGCTACATCAAAATACAGCAGGTGCTGGTCATCTTGCTGGGTGTCGCACTGCTGGTGGTGGCATTCCCCCAGCAAAACGTTCGGTTCTCCTCGCTGGGGGCTCTCTTCTCCTCCCAGGACGAAGGGGGTCTACAGAGCGCAGATGGAGCGATCCAGGGTCGCGCCACGGAGATGCTGGTTGCCCTCTACGTGTTCCTGGACCACCCTGTCTTTGGCGTGGGTCCCAACATGCTTGGATATGAGATGGAAGAGTACTCCAGACGGGTTGCTATCCGGAATATTATCGCTACCCGCGAAGCGCACAGCTTATATCTCGGCGAGGCGGCAGAAAATGGCCTCCTGGGTCTGATCACAATCATGACCATCTTTCTGTATACGCTGCACAGCCTTGCAAAAGCGAGAACATATTGGCTGGAACGGAACAACACCAATATGGCGAACCTGGCGACCGGCTTTTTCCTGGCCGTCATTAGCTACATGACCACAGCTCTTTTCCTGCATATGTCGTATTTGCGCTACCTGTGGTTAATTATGGCGTTGGCTGTGATTGCCAGTGAGTTCAGGCAGGAAGATGTAACCGAGGATGTTACGGAACAAAACCCGCAAGAAGCCACGCTGCTGGCGGAAGGAACGGTCTAAAGAACTCAAATCACACCACTAAGCTCCCATGGCTTGTTTAGCGAAGTGTGGAACGAGGTTGCTCTATACGATAGACAATACAGGATTGAATAGGATATTCCCTGCGACGTTCATTGGATTGGCGCAGTCCAAGGATCCTGAATGAGCGAGCAGGAAGAGTTTCATGGCACAGAAGCAAGAACGAATAGAGAGTACAGCAATGCCGCTAGAAGAAACCTATCAGGTCGAACGAACCAATTGGGATGCCCTGGCAGAACAAAAGCTGAAGTCTCTGCGGGTTTTGCAGCCGCAGGAGAACTTTACCACCTACGCACAGCGAACCAGCACGATGGTCGGAGTTCACGAGTTTCTCGGGGACCTGCGTGACAGAGATGTGCTGGAGTATGGCTGCGGGCTGGGAGAGATCAGTACCCTCCTGGCAAAGAGCGGCGCAAGGGTGACGACGTTCGATATCTCCGCAAAGAGCGTCCACACCTGCCGTGAGAGGGCGAGGATTAACCACGTGGACAACCAGATCAAGCTGGCTGTAGCCGCCGGTGAGCACCTCCCTTATGCCGACGAGAGCTTCGACGTCATCTTTGGGAGGGCGATCCTACACCTTCTGGATGCCAGTATCGGCTGGCGCGAGATCAGCCGGGTTCTCAAGCCCGGTGGCATGACGGTCTTCGTCGAGCCGATGGGGATGAATCCGATATTGAACTTCATCCGCGATCACGTTCCGTATCCCTCCAAGAATCCGCGCGGGGCAGATGTCCCGCTCAACTACAACGATATCCACAAGTGGGGCAGGGGATTTGGTAGATTCTGGTATCGCGAAATCCAGTTGTTTAGCATGCTGGAGCGCGGTTTTGGTTTTCGCAATGACTTAAGCCTCTTCCGTCGGCTGGACAATTCTCTTCTCAAGCATGTTCCCTTCCTCCGGCGCTTTTGTCGCTATGTGGTGATGTATGGCGTGAAATGAGCTTCCCTGCAATGTTACTCGCAAGGACAACGAGCCCCTCACGAAGTACGGTGGAGACTCTGCAATACGCACAGGCAACTAATTTG
>DAITPI010000155.1:0-899 GCA_036833655.1 Anaerolineales bacterium
TTTCCTTCAACTACAACGTGCCGCAGGATGCGATCAAGTTCTATAATGGCCTTTCCACCGATGCGGTCTTCCTCGGCCAGACCATCCTGATTCCCTTATGTCAGCGCTTTGCCACGCCCGGCCCTACTCCCACGGCCACCTTGCCGCCTCCCTACCAGGCGCCAAACCTGCTCTTGCCGGCGGACGGCGCTGCCTTTACCCTGGCAAACGATGTGGTGACCCTGCAGTGGGCGTCCATCGGAACCCTGCGCGAGAATGAAGCCTACCAGGTGGTGGTAGTGGATGTGACCTCGGGTCAGGGCCGGCGCATCACCGAGTATGTCACCGATACGAAGTTCATCGTCCCGACCTCCTTCCGCCCCAATGACAACCTGCCGCACGTGATCCGCTGGTGGATCACCACGGTTCGGCAGAACGGCGTGGATGAGCAGGGCCAGCCCGTCTACGAATCGGCAGGCTCGATCAGCGAAAAACGAGACTTCTCCTGGGTCGGGGTCGCCGTGGAAGGCGGCGGAGCCACGCCAACGCCGTAGACTCTGCGAATTTCAGCACAGCTCCCTGTCTCAAAAAGGCAGGGAGTTTTATTTTCCTCTTGACAAATTCAGACAAACAATTAAAATATGCACATTATTCAATTTATTGAATAATTCAATAATTTGGAGAAAGCCATGGCACCCTTTGCCCTTGACCTTGAAAAAACGATGATCCGGAATTCCCTGATGCGGATCGAACCGGCTCTCAATGCCTTTGGGAGCATGCTCTTACTGACCAAAGAAGAGGATGAGCCTGGTATCCATGAATGGGTCGCCCGGACGCGCGTGCAGATGTCGCCCGAAGAACGGCTTCGCCACAAGCTGGTGATGATCGGCTTTCACTATTCCATCCTGCCCCAGTCACCG
>DAITPI010000155.1:909-9180 GCA_036833655.1 Anaerolineales bacterium
CCGAGCGCCAGCTTCGAGACCTATCTCGAGCAACTCGAAACCACTCCCCCATCTACGCTGCGGGACCGGCTATTGAAAGCGTATGAGGGGATCTGCCTCACGGGCGGACCGCAGCAGGATATCAGCCAGGAGGTCCAGTGGGAGGAAGTTCTCACCTCGGCAAAGAGCTATGTCGATTTCCTGCGCTCCCGCTTCGGCGAAGAGCTGACCGATGAGGAGATGGAGACCCGCGCCTACCAGTATGTGATCGACCCGGCTGCCCTGAAACAGCTGGTCACCGGTCATCTGCGCTGGTTCTGGAGGAACTACCTGCAACCGGAGTGGGCGCGTGTCCGCCCCATGCTGGAGGAATCCGCCCGGGCGTTCAACCAGGTCGATTTCAGCGACAAGACTCGCCTGGAGATCATCGAATACGTGACCGGCAAACAGATTACGGAATCGAAATGGGGCGAAGACCTGCTCAATGCCCGCGAGCTGATCTTCATCCCGAATGCCCACTTCGGCCCCTATATGCGCGTGACGAAGATCGGCGAGATCTTCTACATCTACTTTGGTGCCCACCTGCCGGAAGGCTCAGACGTGCGTGTGCCCGAACTGGACCGCGCCGAGATCGTTTCCCGGATCTCCGCCCTGGCAGATGACACCCGGCTGCAGGTCCTGCAGATGATCGCGGAGAACGGCGAGATGCGCTCCCAGGAAATCATGGAAGCCATCAACCTCAGCCAGCCAAGCGTGTCCCGCTACCTAAGCCAGCTCACAGCGGCTGGATACTTACAGGAAAGGAGAGCAAGCGGAGCAAAGGTTTACATTCTTAACAAGGAACGCATCGAGAAGACATTGAAGGCTGTCAGCGCCTTTTTATTGGGTCATTCGTAGCGGCAACTCAACGACCGAGCTCCAACCGGGATTGATCGTTGAAAGCCAAAATCTGGAGTCGCGGCTCCAGTACCGATAAAGGAGAGAGAATGAACGACTGGCATACCGAGTTTATGACCGAGTATCATCGTCGCGAGATCCTCGGGGAGGCGGATCACATCCGCCTGGAAAAGATCGCCCTGCAGGGACGCGTTTATCACCCCGGGCTCTTTGCCCGGACGATGTTCCGCTTTGCCAACTGGATGATCGCCACGGGCAAACAGCTCCGCGAGCGCTATGAGGTGCCATCCGTCGATTGCAGCCAGACCCCTAGCGGGAGTTTTGCCCGGTAATCTGCTCCGATCCTGTCCCCCATCTACCCTATCCGCCCGGACAGTCAAAACTCTCCCTTCGTCGGGGGAGTTTTGACGAACGAAGCTTTATCGTTGCGCAGAGAAAACATTTGACGAACCACGTTTGGAGAAGAATGCTCAATTTATTAGAACGGACGAGAACGGTTTATCACGAATATCCACCCGCTTTCTGGACCTACAACCTGATCGTGTTCATCGACCGGCTGGGCGGGTTCATGCTTTTCCCATTCTTCGCCCTTTACCTGACGCAGAAGTTCGATATCGGCATGTCTACGGTCGGCATCCTGGTCGGGATCTTTTCGATCACCGGCATGGTCGGGAGTGCCCTCGGTGGCGCCATCGCGGACCGGATGGGCCGCAAGACCGTGATCATCTTCAGCCTGATCCTCTCCTCGCTCAGCGCGCTGGGGATGGGTTTTGCGCCTACACTGGGGATCTTCGTCGCCGTGGTGATTGTCGTTGGCACGCTCTCGAGCATCGGCGGTCCGGCCCATGAAGCCGTAGTTGCCGATCTGCTGCCCGCGGACAAGCGCGCCGAAGGCTACGGCATCATCCGCGTGATTTTCAATCTGGCCGTCATTATCGCGCCGCCGATTGCAGGCTTGCTCATCGCTCACTCGTATCTCACGCTGTTCCTTGTGGATGCGGTCATCAGCCTCATCAGCGCGGCAATTGTCCTGTTTGCGCTGCCGGAGACCAAGCCCCGGGCGCACCCCCACGCCAGGCCCGAGACCATGAGGCAGACCTTTGCCGGCTACGGGCAGGTCTTCCGCGATACCCGCTTCCTGGCGTTCATCGGCGTGACGGTTATGATGACGCTGGTCTACATGAACATGAATTCGACGCTGGGTGTCTATCTGCGCGACCAGCACGGTCTGCCGGAGGTTCGTTACGGCTGGCTGCTCAGCATCAACGCGATCATTGTGGTGCTCTTCCAGTTCTGGGTGACGCGGCGCCTCGAAAAATTCAAACCCATGCTCATGATGGCTGCCGGTTCCCTGCTCTATGCAATCGGCTTTGCAATGTATGGCTTTGTGCCGACGTTTGCGCTCTTTGTCGTCGCCATGATCGTCATCACGATCGGCGAGATGGTGGTCTCGCCTTTCCAGCAATCGGTGGTGGCGGGCTTTGCACCCGAGCACATGCGTGGCCGTTACATGGCGGTCTCCGGCCTGTCGTGGAGCATCTCGTTCACCATAGGTCCTTATTTTGCCGGGCTGCTGCTGGATAGCGCCAACCCGGGTCTGCTATGGGTGTTCTGCGGCGCCATCGGGATCCTGGCGACACTGGGTTATCTGGTGCTCGATAAAGTCCATCACTCTGAGGCGCCAGCAATCGAGCCCGCCGCAGCCGACTGATTTTGGATGCATAAGCCTTGCGAGGCTTTCATCTCCTCACTCGTGGGACAGGTCATACGCAGGCCTGTCCCAATCCTTTTTAAGCTCGAATTTTCAGCCGGCGCCGGATCCCGCCTCGACAGGCGTTCTCTCGCCCTGTAGAATCTCAGCGTGCGCGCTCTGCGCTAGCAATAGTAATCTGGAGATCCTATGGACATTCGATCGTATAACCGCGACGCCTGGGACCGTGAAGTGGAGGGCGGTCAGAGCCGCTGGACGCAACCGGTCAGCCCCGAGGTGATCGCCCGTGCAAGACAGGGCGAGTTTTCCATTGTCCTGACCGAGAATATCCCGGTCCCGCAACGCTGGTTCCCCGCCCTCAAGGGAGCGGAGGTGCTCTGCCTGGCGTCCGGCGGCGGACAGCAGGGACCGGTCCTAGCAGCGGCCGGGGCAAACGTGACCGTCTTCGACAACTCCCCTGCCCAGTTGCGGCAGGACCGGCTCGTGGCGGAGAGAGAAGGGCTCTATCTGCGCACCGTGGAAGGCGACGCGGCGGACCTTTCCATGTTTACCGACGAGTCGTTCGACCTGGTCTTCAACCCCTGCTCGACGGTTTTCATGCCGGATGTCCGCGCAGTCTGGAGGGAGTGCGGGCGCGTGCTGCGGCCCCGTGGGGTGCTGATGACCGGTTCCATGAACCCGGTTCACTATATCTTTGATCTGTACAAAGCAGACGAAGGCATCCTGGCGGTCGCTCATTCCATCCCGTATTCCGATCTCACCAGCATCCCTCCCGATGAGCTGGAAGAGCACCTCGCGCAGGGATTACCGGTCGAGTTCGGCCATAGTCTTACGGACCTGCTCGGCGGCCAGTGCGCAGCCGGCTTCGTGATCACGGACATGTATGAGGATTACATGCTCGATTCGCCGCTGCACAACTACCATCCCAGTTACATCGCTACGCGAGCGATCAGGCTGCCGAGCTTGTCCAGCGGGGCATAACACGCCATCAACACCTACGTTAAATCCTGTAGCATCACAGAATGCGATTAACTGGTTTAGTTACGAAAGGAGAATACAAAATGGGTATCTTATCTTGGCTGATCGTAGGTTTAATTGCCGGTTGGCTCGCCAACCAGATCATGCGGCGGGGGCGTGGTAACGCGGTGACGGATATCGTCGTTGGCATCCTGGGCGCGCTGGTGGGCGGCTTCCTGGCAGGCGCGTTGTTCAATATTCCGAACGCGGTGAACGGTATCAATGTCGGCAGCATCGTTGTAGCATTCCTCGGCGCGATTGTGGCGATAGCCGTCATCCGAGCCCTGCCCGGGCGCTCGCCCCTTTAGAATGTTCCCAGGCGAGTATTAACAAAAGGCGGTCCGCCGAGTCTGGCGGACCGCCTTTTTGGTACAGGTTACTTGCTCATTAGCGGAACGAATCTATGCCGGCTTATCAGGGAACCTCGTTGACCCGGTTCGTCCCCGGCGGACTGATCGGGCCTTCTGAAGCAAGATAGTTGTTGAGCTCATCGAGGTCGATGCCACCGCCGACGCGCAGCGCCGGGTCGACCTGACGGAAGGTGGTGAAGTTGTCGCCACCGTCGACGAGGAAGTTGTTAACGGTAACATAATAGGTAGCAAGCGGATCGAGCGCGACGCCATTCAACTTCACGTTCGCAACAGTGATGCCCGTGCACTTGCCGGCAACGATTGTCTTCGACAGGTCGTAGGTGAACCCGGCCGACACACCGAGATGCAAGAAGGGTCTGCTCGCGGTTTGAGGCTGGCACTGCTGGCGAAGAACGGCTTCGATTTGCGCCCCGGTCATTGGGATCGTCATCAGAATATTGCTGAACGGCTGGACGTTGAATGCCTCGGCATATGTCACGATTCCATCCACCGTTTCGTTACCCGACTTGGCAAAGATCAGGTCGGATCGTATACCGCCGGGATTCATAAACGCAATCTGGGCGCGATTCGCCTGAGTAGCCCACAATTGTGCGTCTGCGATCATGTTGCCAGCGTTGGACTCCGAACCTCGGTCTTCATTTGCCCCGATGAATGCACGCTTGATGTCGCCAGTAATGCTGCCAACTTCAACGTTTCCGATCACATCGGCGAGTGGCTTCCACTTATTGATCACTGTAGTGATCGCCGGATCAGGTGTCAGCTGGGCGCGAATAACCGCATGGTTGGTGGCGGTGCTGAGATCACGGCGCACGTCATTGGTACGCTTATCCAGGACGAGGTTGAACTCGGACACCACCCGACCAAATGAGTAGGCGCTGGTGACCATGCGCAGTTTGCCAGCAGGATCCGGGAGCAGGCAGTTGTAGGGCAGGTGCGTATGCCCGGTGATCACTACGTCGATCGCCGGATCGAGGGCGCTATTGATCGCAACAATGGGTCCACTGATGCCAACGCAGGCATTGACGGCTCCCGGAGGAGGCGTCTGCGAGCCGCCTTCATGCAACAGCACGACAATCGCTTCAACCCCCTGTGCTTTCAGGATCGGGACGAGGGCATTGGCGGTCTGGGCTTCGTCGAGGAACTCCCAACCCTGGATACCGGACTGAGCGACTAGCGTGTCAGTCTCTTCGAGTGTCATGCCAATGAAGGCGACATTTACGCTTTCGATCTTCTTGATCCAGTAGGGAGCCAATGCAGTTTCACCGGTCGCCGTGTTGACGACATTGGCTGAAAGCCAGGGGAAGTCGGCGCCTGCGTACGGAGCATCCGGGAAATAGCAGCCATCCTCAGGATGACAACCGCCATTCTGCATACGGAGCAATTCAGTCACCCCTTCGTCAAACTCATGATTGCCAACGCTGGACACGTCGAGCTTCATGGCATTCAGTGACTCGACCGAGGGCTCATCGTGGAAGAGTCCGGACAGGAATGGAGAACCTCCGATGAGATCGCCGGCAGCAACGGTGAGACTGTACTTCTTTCCGGTGCGCAACTCGTTCAGCTTGGCTGAGAGGTACTCTCCCCCGCCCGCGGGGTCAGCGCCCACGTTACCGGGACCCGGATTCGATCCCGCCTCAAGATATCCATGGTAGTCGTTGAATGCCAGCAGCTGGAGCTGGACGAGCTGCCCGGGTGGATCAGCTTTACCAGCAGAAGCCGCCGTTGGCAGAATGAGCAGAGAAAGGATTAAAAGCATTGAGAACAAACGTACAGACCTTTTCATTGAAATCTCCTCTTTACTATTCAGTTGCTCGAAACCTCTGGATTATTATAGGAAGCCATCCCCACCAGTTTTGTCTGCCGCACCTCCTCGAAGTAGATTTGTGATCGTGCAAGTAGCTTCTCAGCCCGGCGGTATTATACATGAAGAACTGCAGTTTTTGAGTAATCCTGTAACCTTTCTCTTATTCCGATTACGCACCGTTGTGACTCCGCTACCGTTGCTTGTCCTCCGAGCGTAGAGAGGTTTTCAGCACGGGCCGGGAGAATACGCACAGCCTCGAGCACAGGCATCCCCGGAACGGGCAATTCGATAAATCTGCAAACGTGGATTTTGCATGTTCTTCAGTGAGCGGAGTGGGTTCCAGAGCATGGAACCCGCTTCGCTTATCCCTTTACCAAACGGTCGAGGATCTCCAGCAGCTTTTCGCGCCAATCGTCATCCCTTCCAAAGGAGCACCAGTACGCGTTCCTGCCGCCACGGATGCCCGAACCCAAATCCGGCAGCCGCTGGCCATCCCGATCCTCCGAGGGAGGATAACGCAGCACAGCCTGCCCGCTTTCCCAGTTGATCGCCGATAGGCCCGCTTCTTCGGCGCGCAGCTTGACACGCATCTGGTAGAACAGGTTCTCCACCATCTCGGGCAGCTCGCCAAACCGATCCTGGAACTCGGACGCCAGTGCGTCGATCTCTGTCTCATCCCGCAGGTCGGCAATGCGGCGGTAGAGACGCAGACGCAAGTCCTGGTCGGCGATATAACCTGCCGGAATCCCAACAGCCAAAGGCAGATCTACATTGACAGGCATCGAGATCGGCTGCGTCAAGCTCGCCAGGGCTACATCGATCTTTCCTTTCCCGTCTTTCCTCTCCCCTTCTTTCTTTGAGTTCTCGATCCTTCGTATCTGCCGAACCGCATCCGCCAGCAACCGGGTGTACAGATGGAAACCCACTGCCTGGATATATCCACTCTGGCGCGTGCCCAGCAGCTCACCTGCTCCGCGGATCTCCAGGTCGCGCATCGCGATCGAATAGCCGGCGCCGAGCTGGGTGTTCTCAGCGATCACCTCGAGGCGCTGCTGGCCCTCGACAGTGGGCGTGAGCTTGCGGTGGCGAAAGAAGTAGGAGTACGCTCGCGCCGCGCCCCGCCCGACACGGCCGCGCAGCTGGTAGAGCTGTGCCAGGCCGAATGTGTCGGCGCGGTCGACGATCAGGGTGTTCGCATTGGGGATGTCCAGCCCCGATTCGATGATCGTCGTCGAGAGCAAGACGTCCGTCTCGCCGGCGTTGAAGCGGTGCATGACGGCTGCCAGCTGCTGCTCGGGCATCTGCCCGTGTCCCACGTCGACGCGTGCTTCGGGCACGAGCTGGTTGAGATGGGTCTTCATCGCGTCGATGGTGTGGACGCGGTTGTGTACGAAGAACGTCTGCCCGCCGCGTTCCAGCTCGCGCAAGATCGCCTGGCGCACCAGCTTCGGGGAATACGGTCCCACATGCGTCACGATCGGCAGGCGCTCTTCGGGTGGCGTGTTGAGGTTCGAGATGTCGCGTACGCCGGTCAACGCCATGTACAGCGTGCGCGGGATCGGGGTCGCGGTCAGCGTCAACACATCCACTTCCGTACGCAACCTCTTGAGGTGCTCCTTGTGGGTCACACCGAATCGCTGCTCCTCGTCGATGATCGCCAGTCCAAGATCCTTGAACCTGACATCGGCGGAGATCAGACGGTGCGTGCCGATCACGATATCGATCTCGCCGGCTTCCAGCCTGAAGAGGATCTCGGCCTGCTCGCGCGGCGTGCGGAAACGCGAGAGCATCTCGACCTGCACCGGGAATGCCGCCAGCCTCTGCTGGAAGGTCTCGTAGTGCTGCTGGGCGAGGACGGTGGTCGGCACCAGGATCGCCACCTGCTTGCCGTCCATCACCGCCTTGAAGGCGGCCCGGACGGCCACTTCGGTCTTGCCATAGCCCACATCGCCGCACAACAAGCGGTCCATCGGGCGCGCCGACTCCATATCATGTTTGATCTCTGCCAGAGCGCGCTTCTGGTCTTCCGTCTCCACATAGGGGAAGGAATCTTCCAGCTCCTTCTGCCAGTTCGTATCCGGCTTGAAGTCATAGCCTTTTACCACGTTACGCCGGGCGTACAGGTCGAGCATCTCCTGGGCGACCTCGAGAACAGCCTGCTTGACGCGCCCCTTCTTTTCTTGCCATTCGGTGCCACCCAGACGGTCCAGGGCCGGGATGGCGCCCTCCGCGCCCACGTAGCGGGTCAGCCGGTCAGCCTGGTGGACCGGGACATAGAGCTGCCCGCCTCCCTCATATTCCACCGCCAGGAACTCGCGTGTGTGACCGTCGAGCTCACGCTGTACCAGGCCGCCAAAGCGACCGACGCCATGATCGATGTGCACAACGTAATCGCCCACCTGCAGATCGGCGTACACGGACTCGGGCGTTTCCGCAACCGGTCGCTGGCGTGTCCGGGGCTGAGGCCGCTCCCAGCCGAAGATCTCCGAGTC
>DAITPI010000156.1:0-9170 GCA_036833655.1 Anaerolineales bacterium
GTGCAATTTGCCAGGGAGGCAGATGTGCTGATCCATGATGCCCAGTATCTGGAACAGCATTACCGCGGACAACTGGCGGCGTTCCCCGCTACGCAGGGCTACGGGCATTCGACGGTGACGATGGCGTGTGAGGTTGCCTCGGCTGCCGAGGTGGGGCAGCTGGTCCTGTTCCATCACGACCCCTCCTACTCCGATGCAACCGTAGCAGGCATGGAGATCTTCGCGCAGCGACAGTTTCGCGAGGCACAAGCCGCGCACGAGGGACTGGAGATCACGCTGTCGGCTGCTTCGTCGGCGCGCCTCGCCTCGCCGGGTGCAGTGCAAAGGGATGTAAAATATGCGCACCATGCCTGACATCAGAAAAGACGACACTCGCAATCTGCTTGCCGATATCGCGCTGTTCGCAGGGCTGACGCCCTCCCAATTGGAATGGGTTGCGCAACGGGCGCATCGTCGTGTCTTCGATGCGGGGCGGAATGTACTGACCATGGAGCAACCCGGAGAAGCGGTCTATATCATCTTGCATGGGACGGTGAAGATCCACATCGAGCAGGGCGAGCGTGACGTCATTCTCTCCATCCTGGGCGCCGGCGACCTGCTCGGGGAGATGAGCCTGATCGACAGTGTCGGTCGCTCTGCAAGCGCCGTGACGCTGGAAGACAGCTTGATGCTCTGGATGGACAAGGTCACATTCAATTACATGCTGGACAACTTTACGCCGGTGGCGCGCAACCTGGTGCGGATCTTATCTGCACGCGTGCGTCTCTCGGATCAGCTGATCCAGGCACTGGCGACCCTGGATGTGAATGGACGCGTGGCGCGCCAGCTGCTGGCGTTCGCCGAGAAGTACGGGCACGAGAAGAACGGCGCAACCCAGATCCGGATCGTGCTCCGCCAGGGCGATATCGCCGATCTGGTCGGCGCCTCACGCAAGCGCGTCAACCAGGCGATGGTGCTGTTCAAGGAACAAGGGTTGATCGATACCGATGCGGAGGGCAGGATCGCGATCAAGGACGTGGAGGGATTGGCAAGGTTTTGTAGATAACATGACGCTGCGAAGGCAAAGCCTGAAGGAATCTCATTAAGCGGGAATTGCTTCGCTCGCAAGGACATTCCAGACGGTATAATCGCCCCCATGGGCGATTTTCGTTTCTATCATCCTGTCGAAATTCGTTACGGGGACCTGGATCCCCAGGGACATCTCAACAACGCCAAGTTTCTTACCTTTTTTGAGCAGGCACGCATTCATTACATGATCGAGCTCGGACTGTTCACCAGGGACCAGTCCTTCATGGAGATCGGGGTGATCGTAGCGGATGTCCATATCACGTATCTCGAGCCGGTGTACTTCGGGCAGAATGTGAAAGTGGGCGTCCGCGTAATGAAGCTGGGGATGAAGTCCATGAGCTGGGAGCAAAACGTCGTGGATGCGGATTCGGACAAGGAATTAGCCAGGGGTGAAGTGGTGCTGGTCACGTACGATTACAAGGCAGAAAAAACGATCCCCATCCCACAACTGTGGAGACAAACAATAACTGAGTTCGAAGGTTTCGTGGTTTAATGTCAGACCATCAAACGCGTAAGCGTGGAGAGCTTGAATTAGGAGGAAAATCGTGTCGCTTCCCGTAATCGATCAGGAACATCTCGTTGACTTTCTCGTCGCGTTACTGAACATCCCTTCCCCGACGGGCTTTACCGAGCCCGCCATCGACTTTGTGGAACAAGAGCTCGCCCGGTTCAGCCAGCTGCAGTTCAGGCGGACACGCAAAGGAGCACTGCTCGTAAAATGGGAAGTAGTATCTGACCTCCCGCCGGTCGCCCTCACCGCGCACGTGGACACGCTTGGCGCCGTCGTAAAGGAGGTCAAGCCCAATGGCCGGCTGAAGCTGAGCCGCGTGGGAGGCATCCAGTGGCCCAGCGTGGAGACAGAAGGCGTATGGGTTTTCACCTCATCCGGCGAAGGGGTCCGCGGCTCGATATTAGTTGATACTGCATCCGGTCACATTTACAGCACTGCAGGGAGCGAGACCCCGCGTAATGACGATCACATGGAGGTCCGCCTGGATGTACGGACCACCTCGGAAAAGGAGACGCGACTCCTGGGAATCAACATCGGCGATTGCGTCGCCTTCGACCCGCGCGTGGAAGTCACCAACGGCTTCATCCGCTCCCGTTTCCTCGACGATAAAGCCTGCGTGGCAAACATCGTCTCGGCGATCAAGTCCCTCCTAGAGGCAGGACAGACCCCGAAACGAACTGTGTATTTCCTCATCTCGAATTACGAAGAAGTCGGTCATGGCGCTTCAACGGGGATCCCGACGGATGTAGCGGAATTGGTGACCGTGGACATGGCTGTGGTGGGCAAGGGCCAGGAATCGGATGAGTTCCACGCCACGCTGTGTATCAAAGACAGCGGCGGTGTGTATCACGAAGGCTTGAACAGGAAACTGCGCGCGCTGGCAGAACAGCACGGGATTCCGTACAAGACCGATATCTACCCGTTCTATGGCTCAGACGGGGAAGCGTTCTGGCGCGCGGGTGGAGATGTGGCGTTAGCGTTGATCGGTCCCGGCATCGACGCCTCCCACAACTATGAGCGCGCCCACATGGATGGACTCGTCGCCACGACAAACTGGATCATGGCGTATCTCTTGAGCGACTAGATAATTAGAGAACAGAGATTGGAGATTAGTTTCTGTTCTCTCTACGACTATGAAACTCGATGCTTCATTTCCTCCTGTTCCTCTAAAAGATGTCCCTGCGATTGCGAAAGCCGCGGAGCAAATTGGCTTCGACGCCCTCTGGACACAGGAAACGCAGCACGATCCTTTCCTGCCCTGTGCGTTGATCGCCGAGCATACCTCGCACCTGCGCGTGGGGACCGCGATTGCCGTATCCTTTGCCCGTTCTCCGGCGAATCTGGCTTACATTGCCTG
This sequence comes from Anaerolineales bacterium, assembly GCA_036833655.1. GTDB lineage: Bacteria > Chloroflexota > Anaerolineae > Anaerolineales > Villigracilaceae > Defluviilinea. Next base: position 2,937 of record DAITPI010000156.1, read on the forward strand.
GGATCTCGCCGCGCAATCGAATGGACGATTCATCCTGGGACTCGGCACCCAGGTCAAGGCGCATATCGAGCGCCGGTTTGGTCAGCCGTGGCCTGAGTCGCCTGTAAAAAAGCTGCGCGAGCAAATCGAGGTGATTCGCGCGTTCTGGGAATGCTGGCAAAACGGAACAAAACTAAATTACCGCGGGGAGTATTACAAGATTACGCTCATGTCTCCTTTTTTCAATGCGGGTCCCATTGAGCATCCGAATATTCCTATCTACATTGCGGGGGTGAATACGGGCCTGGCGAAGCTGGCAGGCGAGCTGTGTGAGGGGTTTCATGCCCATCCATTTCACAGTCTGAAGTATTTACGCGAGGTCATTCTTCCTGCCATTGAGGAGGGAGCGCAACAAGAAAGAAGAAAGAGGGAGGATGTCTCGGTCTCCGTCACGGCATTCGTGGCGACCACACCTGACGAAATGGAATTTGCCAGGGCGCAGATCGCTTTCTATGCCTCCACGCCGTCCTATCGCCCCGTGATGGCGCTGCACGGATGGGAAGATATCGCTGAGAAGCTGTCTGCGCATGCCGCCCGCGGCGAATGGGCGGAGATGCCCGCCCTGATCACTGATGACATGCTCGGCGAGTTTTGTCTCCTGACCAAAGAGGATCGACTGGCACAGGAATTGAAGCAACGCTACGATGGGGTCGCGGACCGGCTGGCTCTATACACGGCATTCCTGCCCGGAGAACGCGATGCTTGGTGGAAGAACTTGATCGAGCAGTTCAAAAGGCAATAGTCCCCGAGAATGAAGGATGTGTTTATCCGCCTCGTCGAAGTGAAAAGGAAAACTGGTCGTTTGGAATTGGGATCGCACAATACGCAGAATCGAGCTTCTTACATGAACTTCAACGATTATCAAACAAAATCGCGCAAGACAGCGGCTTACCCCGCGATCGGACATCCTGTGATCTACCCTGCGCTTGGTCTGGTGAACGAAGCCGGGGAAGTGGCAGGCAAGATCAAGAAGGTCTTCCGCGACAAGAATGGCGAAATCAGCGCAGAGACCCGCGCTGCACTCGAAGCTGAGTTAGGCGACGTGCTCTGGTACATTGCCCAGGTCGCAACCGAGCTGGGTCTATCGCTCGACGAGATCGCCGAACACAACATCGCGAAACTCTACGATCGATTGGAAAGAGGCAAAATTCGAGGAGATGGGGATAACAGGTAAGCAGAGAGTAGAGATTAGAGATTAGAGATTGGAGATTGGTACCTCTCCTGTCTCTAGTCTTTTCCTTCCGAAATCGCACAGTGTAAGGATTGGACATCGTTCGCAGTAGGGTTTGCGGGCGGTACAGATCTCGCGTCCCAGCCGGATGAGATTCAGATGGGCGGGATAATACGTCGCGGGCGGGAAGAGGCTTTCGAGGTAGGGATGCGCCTGTTCCACCGTCATCCGCTCGGGGCGGAGTCCGATGCGGCCCGTCACGCGGTAGATGTGCGTATCCACCGGGAACGCCTCTTTTCCCAGCGAAAAGCACAGGACAATGGCAGCGGTCTTGGGTCCCACGCCGTTGAATCGCGTGAGCCAGGCGCGCGCCTCATCGACCGGTAAATCTCCAAGGAATGACAGATCCAGGCTGCCGCGTTCCTCCGTGATCGAGCGCAGCACCTGTTGGATGCGCGGTCCCTTCTGGTTGGCAAGCCCCGCCGGACGGATCGCTTCGACGACTTCCTCGGTGGGAGCGTCGCGGACCTGCTCCCAGGTCGGGAACCGGAGGCGCAGGGCGTTGAACCCGCGGTCGCGGTTAATGTCGTTCGTGTTCTGCGAAAGGATCGTCGAGACGAGCTCGTCAATTGCCGGTAAGGGGTTGCGCCAGACCGGCTCGCCGTAAAACTCCAGTAACCGCTCATGGATCTTGAGAGCGCGTTTCGCCAGAGGGTTCAAGAGTAGCCAGCCTCCTTGATCAAATTCAATGTCCTCTCTACCACATCACGATGCTTCTCGGGGATCAGGGCATCGAACATCCCGGCACTCAGAGAATAAAGCCGCAATGCCCCGACCCCACGCCTCTGGTATTGCGAGCCGCCCGGGTCCAGTCCCCAGGCCGTCCGAAAGGCGTGGGTCCAGGGAGAGTCGCGTCCCACCGAGTCCTGGATCAGGTCGAAGTAACGATTCTCGCTGACGATCATGAGTCCGCGCTGCACGGCGACCGCTTCGAGCATGTTCTTCACCAATCCCCACGTGGCATATAGCACCGTGGACTCATGCTCGCGTGCCAGGCCATTGAGGATCTTGTGGACTTCCTCGGCGTTGCCCAGGATTTCCTCTGCAGCGAATTCGTCCGCAGCCGGTTGCAGATTTGACCAGTCAAATTCCTGCGCAGCCTGCTGCAATGCGGAGAGGGAGCCATCCTTATCAAGGACGATCTTCATCCCACGCAAGCCCGGCACAGCCCAGACCGCCCGGCATGGATTGGTGAGGGCGGCGCGTTCCTCTTCGAGCAGGGTGTACTTGAGGCTGACCAGCTTCCCTTCCCAGTAACGCAGGGTGTACCGGTCAAACAGATTCTCCGGCAGTTGGCGGACATAGATATCGAGGTCCACATCGCTGTAGCGAGCTTCCTGTCCGCGGGCATAGCTGCCGACGATGCCGACAGCCTGAAGCTCGGGCGAGTCGATTTGCCGGAGAGCAGAATCAACGAAGCGGTCAGAGAGAGCCATGGCTTGTTGCACTGTGTGGCGTTCCACGCTTAGGGAGACTCCGCCGCGCCAGGCTCTCGCTCCACCCTGCCACCTTCCACGCGCCAGACCTGCGACTTCTCCACAAAATCGGATGGGAAGAGATGCAGATCGGTAGTCGTGAACAACACTTGCTCGCTCTCGCCGACATATTTCAGGAGATCGGCGCGGCGATAGAGATCGAGCTCCGCCATCACTTCGTCGAGCAGGATCACCGGCCACTCACCCGTCCGGTCTTTCATCCAGTTGACTTCTGCAAGCTTCAACGACAACAGCGTCGTGCGGACCTGGCCGCGCGAGCCGTAGTTGCCCAGGTCAATATCGTTCGCCAGAAAACGGAGCTCGTCCCGGTGTGGACCGATCGTGGTCACGCCGCGGGCGATCTCCACGCTGCGCAGGGCGCTCAGGCTGGCGCGAAACCCGTCGCGGATCTCGTTGAGCTCGAGACGGGAGCGGTCCAGGATCACGTCCATTTTCAAGCCCAGTTGCCCGTTCGGCCTGGGCAGTGGGTCGAAGGCGGGCTCATACGAAATGCGCAGGATCTCGGACCCGCGCGTTAGCTCATTATGGACGCGGGCGGCGAGCCGCTCGATCTGCTGGATCGCTTCGATCCGCCACAGGATGATCTGCGCACCGAGCCGTGCCAGCGTCTCGTCCCAGACATCGAGCTGGTCCGCACTGCCGCCGCGTTCGCTCAGCAACTTGAGCAGGGCGTTGCGCTGGGTCAGCGCCTGGTTGTATTCGCTCAGGACGCGGGCGTAGGCCGGCGTCGATTGTGCCAGCGCCAGGTTGAGATAGCGGCGACGATCCTCAGGCGCTCCTTCCACGATCTGCGACATCTGCGGCACAAAGATGACCGCGTTGAAATGACCGATCACCTCATTGACCGATCGCTTGACACCGTCCAGCAGGATTTCCTTGCGCAGGCGCTGGTTGTTAAGCACGCCAACCGGTTCCAGGATCAGCCGCGCCTCCAGCCGGTGCTTGCTCTTGCTGCGCTGGTATTCTGCCACCAGACGCGTGACCGTCAGCTGCTCCCTCTTCGCCTCATCGAAATTGACGATCTGCCGGTCGGCATGGGTTTGAAACGAGGTGAAGGCTGCCAGAAAATAAATGGCTTCCAGCACGCTGGTCTTGCCCTGCGCATTGGCGCCCACCAACAGCACAATCCGCCGCGGCAATTCGATATCCAGGCGGGTGAACTTGCGGAAGTTGGTGAGGGAAAGGTGTTTTAAGAACATGGTTGCAGGTCAAATGTCAAAGGTCAAAGGTAATGGATGAGCCACGTTCCACATTTGACCTCAAACCTCTAGCTGTATTTCCAATTCTATTTCATCCCGCAAAGGAATGCCATCCATTCCGACCAGCGGAATGCCAGGTTTAAGTTTTCTGGATTCGTTCACCGCGCCGCGATAGATGGCGACAAGCACGAATCCTCGTTTCTGGTAAAAGCCGAGGGCGTGCAGATTATCGTTCGTGGTGATCAAAAAGAGACGCCTGCACCCCTGCGTGCGGGCTTCGTCGATTGCCTGCGCGATCAACAAAGAACCAATGCCCCGTCCCTCCCGCAGGCTATCCAGGGAGGTGACTTCACATTCGCCCGCCTCGATTACAAATGTCAGCAGGCCAAGCCACTCCTCCCCATCCTCAACAACAAACCCATCGAGCTGCTCGGGCCGATAAATCCTGCCGCGGCTGACTATTTCTTCACCGCCCCAGTGCTCGATCCAGAACTGGCGCAGGCGCGAGAGATCGTCTGGGGTCAGGCGGCGGAGGTTCATTTGCGATTACATAAAGGAAGCCTTGCGAAGGCTGGACGCATCCGTCCGATCTTCGCAAGGCTTGTATTCACGGCAACAACCAGGCATTACACTTCCTGCTCCGCCTCCACCTCATCCTGCGGCTTCCAGACCCGCGTGGCGCGGTCGGGGAAGAGCACACCGTTCAGGTGGTCGATCTCGTGCTGGAAGATCCGCGCCAGCCAGCCCTCCGCCTTGATCCTGGTCGGCTTGCCGTAGCGGTTCAAGCCCTTGATTTGAATGGCAGCATGGCGCTCCACCTCTCCCACCAGCCCGGGAATGGACAGGCAGCCCTCTACACCGAGCACCGTCTCATCGGAGGACTTCACGATCTCCGGGTTGAGCAGCGCCCAGACCTTCTTGGGCGCATCTTCTTTCTCTTCATCTTCTTCACGCTCGAAATACTCCACCACGATGATCCGCTCCGAGAGGCCGATCTGCGGCGCGGCAAGACCGACACCCGGCGCCTCGCGCATGGTTTCGATCATATCGTCGATGACCGTTTGCACATTTTTGTCCACTTTTGTTACCGTGTGTGCCTTGCGGCGTAACACAGCCTCAGGGAGGGTTACTATCTTACGGAGAGTCATTTTTGCGATCTACCTTCACTTGTTTATCATGCTCACTTCGGCTTCCCTCGGGTGCGAGCCTCAGGAATTCCCGATTTTACCCCGGTTTTGGCTTCTTATTTTGTTCTTCCTTCTTCAGCTCATCCGCGTTGATGTGATAGGTCGCCAGCCACTCTGCCATGCGTTCCCGTTCCGCGGCAACCCGGCCTGCCTCTTGTTTCGCCCTGCGGGCTGCCCGCCGCCGGTCGATATCGGATTGCACCCCAGCCGGGTCGATCACATCTTCAAAGGCAAGCTTGGAGCCGCCTACGGTGATATATACGGTGCCGTAGTTGAAGATCTCGCCCAGGATGCCGATCCGCTGATATTCGGTTCCCAGGATGTTCTCCAGCTGGGCGGCGTTACGAGTCTGCGTGCCGAAGGGCTTTTTATCCAGATCGACGATCTGTTCCGGCGTCACCTGGAACTGGTCGTTGCTCCAGTCGAGCACTTCGTAGATCAGCCACCCAAACAACGGGACGAGCGTGATCAGAATCGCCAGAGAAAAGCCGTCCACCTGAAGCGAGCCATTGACGATTTGGATGAACGCCTGATCAGGCGATTGCAGCAGGCGAAGGAGCCGCCAGCCAAACAAGACAAACGCTGCCATAACCCCCAGGAGCGGCACCAGAGCCTGCCTGATCAAAACAAACCAGTGCTTGCGATAGAACACGCTCTCACCCGCCTCGTAACGCAGCTTGAGTGTATCGGCACCCAGCAGTCGCAGCAGGCGCATCGTTCCCTTTTTACGGGGAGGCGCCGGAGCTGGCTTGGACACGGCAAAAGGATCGGTCTTTTTCCTCTCAGGAACCGGGATCCCTAATTGCTGGCGGATGGCATCCTTCATCGCCTCCTTCTCCAACCCGACTGCCTGTTCCTTGGTGCGCCTCCAGTATTCTTCGATCATATGCTGGGCCTGCTCGGGATGGCTCACTTCATTGAAGGGAATTCTGCCTACCCAGGTACGGACAATGACATCGCCATAATCGAGTAAGCGACCAAGCTGGGTTGTTTCTACTGCCACCGAAAGAATGGTGTGCAGCGGCGACTCCTGCCGGCTGTCATAGATACCGACGACTTTTTCCAGCCACACCACGCGCTCA
>DAITPI010000157.1:0-9101 GCA_036833655.1 Anaerolineales bacterium
TGAACTCGCCATACCTACGCCTCCGAAGCGGGGCTTACCCGGTCTGGTCCTTTTAATTTCTTGCAGCGGGCGTTTCCAAAATCACGCGCGTGTCCCGGGATCCCAATGCCCGACCGAGCTCACGGACAGCTACCTGCAGGGCGCTTTGTATGGTTGTGGTTGCCTGGATCTTCTGGTTGATGGAGGTGATCAGCGCCTCACGCTCCGCTTTTTCCTGCGCCTCCATATACAGGCGAGAGTTGCGCAGCGCAATGGCAACTTGATTGGCGATCGACTGCAACAGGTCCACATCCTTTTGCTCTAGAGCCCCCGTTTCATCATCCTGTACATCCAGCACGCCTAACACCTGATCGCCGATCGAAATTGGAACCGCAATTTCTGATCTGGTTTGTGGCAGGAGTGGGTTGGGAAGCCAGTTCGGATCCCTGGAGACATCCGAAACCAGCACGGCTGTATTGGTTTGCGCGGCGCGTCCCACCAGGCCCCGTCCGCGGGCGACCTTGTGTCCTTTCGCAAGCAATGCCGCGCCGACCTCGCCAGTGCCGCCAGCCATGATGAGATCACCACTGGTCTCATCGCGTAGATAAATATGGGCATGGTAATAATCAAAAGCAGATTTGACCTGCTCCACCACCTCCACCACCAGCTGGCGCTGGTCGAGAATGGTGGAGAGACGGTGGCTGACTTCTGCAGAGGTAGCCAATGCCTTCGTTCGCTCCAGCACGCGTGTCTCGAGGGTGCCGATCAAGCCTCTCAGCTGCTGGGTCATGCCCAGGAAGGCTTGATCCAGCTGGCTGATCTCCGGGACGTTGGTGTTGATATGTTCAAAGGTCAGATCGCCTGTGGAGATTCTTGTGGCAGCCTGCGCCATCTGCTGGAGCGGCGCGGCGAGGGCGTTCCCAAGGAACCAGCCCAGCAAGGCAATCAGGGGCAGCGTGATTGCAAATAGCGTGATATTCGTCAGCAAGAACCTACGCTCCGAGGCGAGGATCTTTTCAGCCGATATATCCACCCCCAGAATGCCTGCGACCCGGCCGTCATCCGTCCGGATGGGCGCATATGCCGATAGGAAGGAACCATACTCGTCCGTATAGATATCGTGACCTGCGATTGGCTTTGTGAGCGCGCGATACGAAGATGCAAGGGCAGGACTCGGATTCTGGTAGCGCTCTCCGAAGGCGGAAAAACCTTCGTCGCCGGGCTCGCCGGCATCCACAACGAAATACAGGCCCTGTTCATCAAATCGCATTGTGTACAGGAATGCGATATCCTGGCTGGCGTTTTTGATTGCCAGATTCTGCCGGCGCAGACGCTCGAATTCCGGGGCATCCGGCGAGGTAATGGTCAGGAATGCATCCCCATCCTGTTGCAGCATTGCCATGTTCGCCATGTCGAGCAATCGTTGTCGATAGAGCGCCCGGGATTGCTGGCGGAAATTGACAAAGGAGCTGGTCAATGTGATCAGCAGGGTGAGGCTTGCCAGGAGCACAAAATTCCAGGCGAGACGATTGCGGAAGCGGGATGTTTGGACATTCGCGAACTGTCGGATAATGAATAGCAGAACGATAACTAAAATGACCGCTGCCAGCCAACCTGCCTGCGCCCGGTAGTCATTAAGCACGACTCCGACCGCGATTACACTGCCCAGAGCAACCGCGATAGTGGGCAGCCAGCGTACAAAAGCATCCAGCGCCTTCATTGATCGGGAGTCCTGGGTTGCAGCAGGTGCCTGGTACATTTGCCGGAGGGCAGCGAGCATGAAGATAAACTGGGTTAACATCCAGCCTGCATCGACCCAGCTACCTGTCGTGTAGGTGCCAGCCAGACTGGTAAAGCCATAGCTAATATCCGCGGCAACGAAGAATAACATCCCGAGGAATAGCAGCCAGAGGACCGGCCGGGAATCCCGGGCTGGCTGGCGCAGGAGGGCGCTCACAATACCGCCGATCACGATCACATCCGTGATGGGATAGGCAACCGCGATCGCCTGGGTGAGCCAATCGCCTGCGTTGGATTCTGCTGTGGGTCCGATGATGAAGTACCACATCAGCATGGTGGTGGTCACCATCACCACAAAGAAGTCCAGCAGGTATAGCCAACGCTCGCGGCGAGTGAGAGCCGTGGCAGGCATGCTGATCAGCCCGATCGTGGCAAGCGGCGCGAACAGCAAATAGAAAAGATCTGCCACCGAGGGGAACGGCTGAACCGCCAGGACGTTCTCGAGATACGACCAGATCAGATCGCCAAGAAAATAGGCTAAGAATGCGAGAACCAGAAAGAGCCACATGCGGCGTACGTGCGGCGATGTATCTCTCCGCAGAAGAACTTGCAGTGCTGCGAGCACGGCAAACAAGTCTAGGGGTAAAACCGCCAGGTCGCCAATCAGTGTAATGTTCTCTTCCCCGCCCCAGTGGAAGTTTAGCCAGCCAAGATAAAGCAATACATAGATGGCAAAGAAAACTGTGAGGCCCGCCCAAAGACCCTTTAGCCAGGGAGGCAGGAATCGCCGTGTTGAGAGTCTATTGTCATCCATTCTTTCTCCAGAAGTAAAGCCGTAGCCTGTGCAGGATCGATCAGCGCTCCGGGACGCTAACCTTTTCCGTTGCGGGAGACGCCGGCTGGAAAAGCGGTAACGTCATCGCGAAGCAGCTGCCTTTTCCCAGGTCACTGGTCACGCGAATCTCTCCGCCGTGCAGTTCCACGATCGATTTGACGATCGCCAGGCCCAGCCCGTTTCCGTCGACATTTTTCGCAGCCCCTCGCCGGACCCGGTAGAAACGATCAAAGATAAAGGGGAGGTCCTCGTGCGCAATCCCAATGCCATTATCGCGAACCTGGAGCGTGACGGCCTGCTCATCCGTGATGAGCGACAATCCAATTACGCCTCCACAGGGCGTGTACTTGATGGCATTGCCGATCAGGTTGCGTAACGCCTGGCGCATCTGGAAGGCGTCGCCCCGTATCGCAGGATGGGATTCTACATGTTCCGTCTGAAGGCTTTGGCCCTTTGCTTGCGCCTGAGGCTGGAATTCCTCCAGCAGTTCGGAAAGCATGGCGAACAGATCGATCTTTTCGAGCTTGGGTGCGATCCCAGCCATATCGATCTTCGCCAGATCGAGCATGTTCTCCACCAGTTCTTTCATGTTCTCGGCAGCAAATTGAATGCGCTGAGCAAATTCCTGTTGCTGTGGATTGAGCGAACCGGCGGCAGGAAGCAGCTGGCTAAAGCCGCTGATCGCCATAATAGGGTTTCTTAAGTCGTGGGAGGCAGTGGAAATGAACTCGTCCTTCACGCGTTCCAGCATCTTGAAATGAGAGACGTCGTGCAACAGAACAACACAACCGCCGCCCTCAACATGCGTGAAGGAGGCACTGAACACGCGCATATCGCTCCAGGTGATCTCCTCCATGCGCGATCTCCCGGAAGCCAGCACATCCTCTAGAGAAGCAATGAGCTTGTCGTGTCCCTGATTCTGGGGCAGTGGTAGTCCCAATGTTGCCTCGCCACCGCCGAACAGTTTCTCCGCCATGGGGTTGAGCAGCGACAGGCAGCCCTCCGCGTCGAACATCATGATCGCATCTGCCGCGCTCTGCAAGACGGCAGCCAGGCGGCCCTGTTCCTGTGCCATGCGTTCGTAGAGCTGGGCATTTTCCACTGCAATGGACGCCTGGCTGGCAATCGCCTGCACGAGCAAAAGATGCTCAACTTTGAAGTAGCACTTCTCCTCATGGGTCAGAATGAGCAGGCCGATCAGGTTCAGACGCCCCAGCATGGGCACAACGGTCACGGAGAGGGCGGGGTTATCGGGAACTTGCTGCCAGCGCGGGTCAGCCTGCGTATCGTCGATGATCAATCCCTGCTGGGAATCCTTGATCTGATCGACCAGGTCGTTCAGGGGTGGGAAGCGGATTTCCCGTGTGGCAGAGTCCGGTTCCACCATGTAATACTCCCGGTGAACGGGACCTTTCGGATCCAGGAGGACGATGTGTCCCATCATTGCCCCGACGGTCTCTACGCTGCGATGGAGCACAACCTCGGTCAGCTCGTTGATATCCAGGCGGGCGCTGAGCTCCTTGCCGACCTCGGGCAGGACGCTGAGCTCGCGGTTGCGACGACGGATCGCGTCCTCGGCCTCCTTGACGCGCAGCTTCGTACGGATCCGGGCGAGTAGCTCACGTTTGTCGAACGGCTTGGTGACGTAATCGTCTGCCCCCAGGTTGAGTCCCCACTGGATGTCGTTGGGGCTGGGACGCGCGGCTGTCAGAATAATGACCGGGATATGCTTGATGGCGGGATCTGCCCGCAGCTCCTGAAGGGCGGTGAAGCCGTCTTTCTCCGGCATGTTCACGTCCAGCAGGATCAGATCTGGCATGTCACGCCGGGCTCTTTCCAACACCTCCACGCCGTTTGCCGCGCTCACATAGCTGTACCCCTCACTTTGCATATAGCGCGTGAGCAGAGTGATATTGTCCGGCAAATCGTCGGCGAGCAGGATCTTGAAGCGGTGGGGGTTCTCCACTTTTTCGATCTGGTTGCTGGTCCGTCCCATGTGATCCAGGATCTGGTTGACCAGCTGGCAGATCCGTTCTGTGGGAACGGGCTTGATCAGAGTGTCATGGACATTCAACCGCCGGGCTGTTTCTTTTAAGCCAGGCACGTCGTATGCCGTCATGAGGATGGTGTGTACCGGACGTCCGGCGGGATGCGCTTGCAGGCGTTCGATCAGCTCAAACCCGTTCATGCCTGGCATCATCATGTCGGTGATGAGGATGTCAATGGCGCCGTGGTCGGCAAATTCAAGAGCCTGTTTTCCGGAGGTAGCAGACGCTACCTCGATGCCTTCTCTCAACCGGGAGATGGCGCGTGCCAGGGTCACGGCTGTGTTGGGGTGGTCATCCACAAGCAAGATGCGCACAGAATCACCTTTGGGGCTTTGAGATACCGCATTGTCCATGCTCTGATTCTCCATGAAAATCCAGTCCTGGCGGTTCAAATTTGGCTGGGAAAGTTGGCAAAAGTTGGGGTACCGATCACTGTGAAGAGATCAGCGGGGTGATGTCCTGCGAGGAGAGAGGCTTTCCGGTATAGAAGCCCTGAACCTGATCGCAATTCATCTCCGCCAGACGTTTCAGCTGCCTCTCTGTTTCTACCCCTTCGGCAATCACGTTCAGGCATAACTGGTGCGCCATAGTGATCATCGCCAGCACGATCGCGGATTGCGAGCTGAAATCTGTATCCGAGCCGGAAAGGTTTTTGATGAAGGACCGGTCGATTTTTAGCGTGTTGCTGGGTAGATTCTGAATGTAGTCGAGCGACGAATAACCCTTGCCGAAGTCGTCAACGGCGATGCTGATCCCCATCTGGCGCAGCGTGTGCAGGACCTGGAGGCTCTGATCGAGATTGTGGATAGCTACCGACTCGGTCAGCTCCAGCTCAAGGTTTTCAGGGGCCAGGCCGCTCTCCGCCAGCGCCGACTTCACTGTCGGAAGCAGATTCTTGTGGTTGAGCTGGGAAGCCGAAATGTTCACGGCAATGCGAAACGGCCGCTTGCAAAGCTGGATCCAGGCCTGCGCCTGCAGACAGGCAGTGCGCAGGACCCATTCTCCCATCGGGACGATCAGGCTGCTCTGCTCCGCCACCTGGATGAACTCCGCCGGCGCTAACAGCCCGCGCGTGGGGTGCTGCCAGCGGATCAGCGTCTCGAAGCCGGATATTTGCATCGTCTGGAGCTCGAACACCGGCTGGTAATACAGAACAAATTCATGGTTTTGCAGCGCGCGCCGGAGCTCTGCCTCCTGCTGGAGGCGCGTCAGGGTGTTGCCGCGCATCTTTGGGTCGAAGATCTCATAGCGCGACCTGCCGTTGCTCTTGGAATGGTGCAAAGCAATATCTGCATCGCACAGCACGTCTGCGGCGGTTTGATGATCGTCGCCAGCCAGGACAATACCAATACTGACGTGCAAAAAGATCTCCCGGCCATCCACATCGAATGCATTCTGCATGACTTCGGAAATCCGATCAGCGACTTTCACCGCCTCCTCGTGCGTTTCGAGATCGTTCACCAGGATCGCGAATTCATCGCTTCCCAGGCGAGAGACGATATCGCCCGGACGAAGACATTGCTCGAGGCGCCGGGCAAACGCCTGCAGCAGTGCATCGCCTCTGAGATGTCCCAGGCTATCGTTGATGATCTTGAAGTGGTCGAGATCCAGCAGCATGAGGGCGAACTTTCGATCGCGGCGCCGACGGGCATGTTCCAACTCCACGCCGAGCCGATCCATAAGTACGGCGCGGTTGGGAAGCATGGTCAGTTCGTCATGCAGGGCTTTGCGGATCAGTTGTTCTTCCAGCTTCTTGCGGGTCGTGATGTCGGACTGCGAGCCGGCGAACCGGTAGGGCTTTCCCTGGCTGTCGAACAATGCCATCCCGCGACAGATCATCCAGCGATAGCCCCCATCCTGGTGCAGGATGCGGTATTCGGTTTCCAGGCTGGGAGTAAGACGCTGGAGATGGGCGTCCATCGCCGCAGCCAGGATTTCCCGGTCCTCCGGGTGGATGCGGTCGAGCCACTCGCCGGGTCCCGGATGACCATCACCGTTTTCCAGTCCCAGCATGTGCCGCCAGCGAGGCGCGTAGAAGACCTCGTTCGTTTTCAGGTCCCAGTCCCAGAGCCCGTCATTGGCAGCCTGCATGGCGAGGGCGTAGCGCTCCTCACTGAGTCGCAGTTTTCTTTCCATCGTATGCTTGTAGAGGGCGATCTCAATAGCGGACCGGAGCTCGCGATCTTCGAATGGCTTGAGCAGGTACCCAAACGCCTCCGTCTGGCTTGCTCGCCGGATGGTGTCCTCATCGGCGAAGGCTGTTAGATAGATCACCGGGATGTCCTGCTGCAGATGGATCTGCGTGGCAGTCTCGACCCCGTCCAGCGGTCCGCGTATTTTTACGTCCATCAGGATGAGATCAGGCGCCGTTTCCATTGCCTGGCGAATCGCGTCGGCACCCGAGGCGGCTTGTGCCACGATCTCGTACCCCATCTTTTCGAGTCGCTGCTGCACATCCATGGCGATGATAGTTTCGTCTTCGACGAGCATGATGCGATATGTCCTGGTCATTCCGAATCAGGCCTCCACGAATGAAAACTTATGCATGCTGGTGTCCCACCACCCGGTTTCTACCTTCTGCCTTTGCCTCATACATGGCCTGATCGGCGCACTTGATCAGCTTATCGATATCCATGCTCGTGTCACCGAGCTGCGCCACCCCGATGCTGAGGCTGGTAGAGACATTGCCTGCTTCGGTTTCGACAGGGATGTCGGAAACGGCGTGCCGTACTCGCTCTGCCACCTGGCACGCTTCCTCCAGGTTGGTCTCGGGCATGAGAACGATGAATTCCTCTCCCCCGAAGCGCGCCACAGTGTCGACGGTGCGAACGGCCTGCCGGATGCGAGTAGCGATCTCGCGCAGCGTGACATCCCCGATGGCGTGACCAAACGTGTCGTTGATGTTTTTGAAATGATCGACATCCACCATCATCACCGACAGGGTTCTTTTGTAGCGGAGAGCACGCTCGAGCTCGAGCCGGCCCACCTCGAAGAAATAGCGCCGGTTGGTCAGCTCGGTCAGCGGATCGGTCACGGAAAGATAGTAGGCCTGCTCGAACAGCTGCGCATTCTCGATGGCAACAGCAGCCTGCCCGGCAAATACTATGAGGCGCTCCGAGTGGGCAGCCGTGAAAAAGCCCGGGGTGCTGCTCAGCGTGTTGATCGTCCCGGCGACGTGTCCACGAATCACGATGGGCGCGCTGATGAACGAACGAATCCAGCCCATGCCCGGAATAAGGAGCCAGCGCGGATCGGTCCGCGTGTCTGCGATGAGGCAGGGCAGTTTTGTCTCGCGTATCTCCTCGAGGATGGGCAAGTTGATCAAGTTTGCCTGCGTGTCGCCAATGGTCATTGGGCTTACGGGCGCCTCGGATTCCCGGCTGCGATGGCGAATCCTGCGCACGGAGTGCCCTTCCACCAACAAGACCATGGCGGCGTCAAATGCCATGAGTTTGCCGATATTGTCGAGGACCCGGTCGAGAACTTCCTCCAGCTTGAGCGTGCCGTTGAGCGCCGCGGAAGTGTCGCGCAGCGCCTCTGCGAGCTGCCGCTGGTTGCGCTCGGCTTCCTCGAGCAGCTTCCGGGCCGTGACGTCCTCCTTGACCGCAATGAAGTTGACCAGGCGGTGGGAGAGATCGAACACCGGCGCGATCGTGGAGTCTTCCCAGTACAGCGTGCCATCCTTGCGACGGTTATGAAGCTCGCCTCTCCAGACTCTCCCGGATCGGATTGTCTGCCAGAGATTCTCATAGAACTTCCGGCCATGCTCACCCGAGCTCAAGAGGCGGGGCGTCTTGCCGATCACCTCTGCCAGAGAATACCCCGACACCTCCACAAATCTCGGATTGGCATACTCGATGTGCCCATTGGTATCCGTGATCACAATGGCATTGGCACTCTGCTCAACCGCCTGCAATACTTTGCGAAGCTCTTCCTCCGTGCGCCTGCGCTCGGTAATATCTCGGATGATAGCGCCAACCAGGATTTCCTGTCCCGTCTTGATGGAAAAGGCATTGCTCTGCACCACGCGCCGGACGCCCTCTGGCGTTTCAATCTCAATTTCGTTCAACAAGTCCAGCGGACCTTGACATTCGTCTTTGACAATTGCACCCCACTGCTGCTGGAGCGCGTCCTGTAAAGAGACGGTGCGGCTCACCTTCGGCACGACCCGGGAAATCATCTCCCAGACAGGGCGGCCCATCACTTCGGAACGTTGCAAACCGGAGATCTGCTCGGCGGACCGGTTCCACTCCACAAGATTTCCCTGGCTGTCTGCCAGCACGATCGCGTCGGAGGAGTGCTCGATGACGCGCCGGAACTTTTCCTCGCTTTCGCGCAGCTTCTTTTCCATGCCATGTTTGTACAGAGCCATGGCGATGTTGCTGATGAGCTCGCGCTCTTCGAACGGCTTATAGAGATAGCCAAATGGCTCCACCAGGCGAGCCCGCTCGATCACTGAGGGATTGCCAAACGCCGTCAAGAAGATGATTGGCAGGTCG